>JAPLUJ010000221.1:8600-10953 GCA_026397695.1 Verrucomicrobiota bacterium
TCAGGGGTGAGGGGTGTGGCATACAACCAGACGTTGGCAGCAAACGGCGGCACGACTCCCTATAACTGGACACTCACTGGCGGCAGCCTCCCGGCGGGTCTGAGCTTGAGTGCTGCGGGCGTGATCAGTGGAACGCCCGGCGCGGTCACAAGCACCAGTTTCACAATCAAGGTGACGGCCAACAACGGACTTTTTTCCACCAAGGCCTTCAGCCTCGCGATCAGCCCTTCCCTGTCCGACGCCATGGACCAAACGGCGCAGGTCTTCACGAGTTCCGGCAACCTGCCATGGAACCCGCAAACGACGACCACCCATGATGGCGCGGACGCCGCGCAATGCGGTGCCATCACCCACGACCAAACCTCGGTCATGCAAACGACGGTCACGGGCCCGGGAATATTCAGCTTCTGGTGGAAGGTTTCTTCGGAAAGCTACTGCGACTACCTGACATTCCACATCGACGACGTCCAACAGAGCGGGGCGATCAGCGGCAATGTGAACTGGCAGCAAAAGAGCTATACATTGAAAGCCGGAAGCCATACCCTCAAATGGATTTACTCCAAGGATGATTCGATCAACAGCGGCAGTGACTGCGGGTGGGTGGACCAGTTGACATTGCCCGCGGCGACCCCCGAGCCATATACATACACGACAACCAACGGAACGATCACCATCACCGGATACATCGGTTCCGCCAGCACGGTAACCATCCCTGGCACGATCAATAGCTTGCCGGTCACCCGCATCGGGGACTGGTCATTCGCATACTGTGCCAACCTGACCAGCGTGATTCTTCCTAACAGTGTCACCAGTATCGGCGACGCGGCGTTCGCGGTCTGCACCAGGCTGACCAGTGTCCAGATACCCGGCGGCGTCACCAGCATCGGGAACTCCGCGTTCGCTTCCTGCACCAACTTGCCCCGCGTGACCCTCCCCGGCAGCCTTACCAGCATCGGCAACGCCGCGTTCTCCTGGTGCGCCAGCCTGACCGGCGTGACAATCCCTAACAGCGTCACCGCTATCGGGGATCAGGCGTTCGCCAGTTGCGGCAGCCTTACGGGCGCGTTCTTCGTGGGCAACGCCCCATGGATGGGAGTGGATGTGTTTAGTGCCGCTGCCAGTGGATTCACGGTCTATTACTTCAATGACAAAACGGATTTCACCTCGCCGACATGGTATGGTTATGTGGCTGTCAGCATGAATCCTGCGCTTCCTCCGTGGGTCACAACCGGCGCGGCAAGCGGGATCACGATGACGTCCGCGACCCTGGACGGCACGCTGAATCCGGGCGCACTGGCGGCCACAGCCATGTTTGAATATGGTCCCACCGCCGCGTACGGCAGCACGGCGGGCGCGGCGATTTCCCCGCCCCAGGGAACGGGCGCGCCGACGGTCAGCGCGAGCATCAGCGGATTGCAGGCGGGAACGATATATCATTACCGCCTCACCGCCACCGCCGGCAGCGGAACGATCACGGGCGGCGACATGACATTTGCAACCGCTGCGGTGGAGCCCTTCACTTACACGCTTGCTAACGGAATGATAACCATCACGGGATATAGCGGGTCCGGCGGCGCGCTTGTCATTCCGTCCACCATCGGAGGCATGATTGTTAGCGGAATCGGGGATGCGGCGTTCCATAACTGTGGCAGTTTGACCAGCGTCACGATCCCTAACAGCGTCACCAACATCGGGGCCTCCGCATTCCAATCCTGCACCAGCCTGACCCGCGTCACGATCCCCGGCAGCGTCACCCACCTCGGGGATTGGGCGTTAGGCAATTGCAGCAACCTGAGGAGTGCGATATTCATGGGCAACGCCCCATCCATGGGAGCCTCGGTTTTTGATGCTGCCGCCGGTGTGTTCACGGTCTATTACCACATTGATAAATCCGGTTTTGCCTCGCCGGTCTGGTCGGGTTACCCGGCTGTTAGCATGGGTCCCATGCTTCCCCCGGGGGTCACCGCCGGCAGCGCAAGCAGGATCACCGCGACAACCACAACCCTGCAAGGCACGGTGAACCCGTACGGACTGCCGAGCACCGCGTGGTTTGAATACGGCCCGACCGCCGCATACGGCGGCATGGCGAGCGTAATGCTTTCCCCGGACAACGCAGTGGGCACACAGAGCGTCAGCGCGGTCATCAGCGGATTGCAACCGGCAACGATCTATCATTACCGCCTCACCGCGCTCAACGGCATCGGCACGAACGCGGGTGTGGACATGACGTTTACAACCGGCGTGACGGTGCCATACACCTACATCATGACTAACGGATTGATAACCATCACCGGATACACCGGATCCGGCGGCGCGCTGGTCATACCATCCTCCATCGGGGGCAAGATCGTCA
>JAPLUJ010000222.1:0-1922 GCA_026397695.1 Verrucomicrobiota bacterium
TAAATGAATAGTTATTTCTGCGACAGAACACTAGCACAACACTCCGTTCTGCGCTCAGATCCGGCGCAGAACGCCACCTGCGAGAACCAGCGCGATGGCGGCCAAGCTGAACCATGGCAACGCGCTGGTGCGGATGCGGACCGGCGGGATGCCCGCGCGTATTCTAACGGGATCGAAGGCGGTCGCGGCGACCAGCGGGTTGGCGGTGACTGCGGTGAGCTGGTATTCGGCGGGATAGGAGCGGTTCCAGCGCAAGGTTTTCACTTTGCCAGCGGCGGGATCGTGGAGGCGGATGGTGAGACTGGGTGATTCCATCACCGCAACCGCGAAACGGTATTTTCCGACACCTGTTTCCTCGCTCGCCACCGGGTGCTCGTCTCCGGCATCATCCAGCGCACTGGCTTGCCACGCCACGCCACCCATAAGTCTGCCCGCCTCGTCACGGCGGGTCACCTCGACCAGCAGTCGGCCACTGTCCTCGCGCAGGCGCGTTTCGATACCCACGGCGTCCTCCTTGCGCAGCGCCGCACGCATGGTTTGCGCCCAAAATCGGCCACAGCCTTCCCATGACAGCCACTCGCCGCCCCAGCGCTCGGTGAGATCGGCGGTGAAGGCGATGCCGGTACCCAACCCGAAGCGCCCGATGGCTAACAGTGGGTCGCCGGTTTCGGTGGCGAGCAACACCTGCGCGGTCGGCCTGGGTTGGGTCATGACATACCCGAGCACCGGCGGAAATTGCGTGCGCTCAAAGCCGGCGAGCAACGGATGTTCGGTAACGGGCGTCGCACCGTAGAGGTCCTCCTTGATCGCCGAACGCGACGCTTGCATCGTCTCGCGGGTGAAAATCTGCGGCACGTTTTCCGGCGCGTCTGTCTGATAGAACCGCCCTCCGCCGGCTACCGCCATTTGCTCCAACAAGCTGCCTGCCGCGTCCCGGCCCATGGCGACGGTGGAAACCGTGATCCCGCTATCCGCCATTTCGCGCGCCAACTCGACGATATTGGCGGGATCCGTCTGGCCATCGGTCAGGGCAATCACATGTTTGAGCCGCGCACTGGCAGCGCGCAGAATGTCACGCGCCTGCACCAGCGCGGGTTGCAAATTCGTGCCGCCGCCGGCCTGGAGCATATCGATCGCGCCGGCCACCGCCGCCCGGTTCGCGGCGGGTGTTAGATCGCAGACGAGTTGCGGCTGTTCGTCAAAGCCGATGACCGCGATTTGATCCTGGCCGCCTAACAACTCTGCCGCGCCGCGGGCCGCTTGGCGGGCGAGTTCCACCTTGGTGCCGGTCATCGAGCCGGATTTGTCGATCAGCAGCACCATCGCCAGCGAAGGTTTTTCCTTGTCCTTCTCGAAGCGCGCAATCAAGGGCAGCACGTCCTCGACCGGGGTCTTGTAATACCCGCCGAGGCCGAACGAATTTTCCGAGCCCAGCATGATGAGGCCGCCGCCGAAATCGGTGACATAGCGTTTCAGCCACTCCATCTGGCGGTTTGTTAGGGCGGTGGCGGGAACATCGGCGAGCAGGATCGCATCGAATGCTAGAATAGCCTCGAAGGTGTCCGGCAGGCCGCGCACGCCGCGGCTTTCGAGCTCGATGTCCTGCTCGCGCAGCAGGCGTTCGGCCGGGCGCATGAGCGCGGGTTTATCATGCAAAACGAGCACCCGCGGTTTGCCGCGGACGGGCAGGGTGACGGCCGCGCGGTTGTTGGCGGGAAACCAATCGTCCTGCGGAATAAGCTCGGCCACCCACACCGTGTCCCCACCGGTGACCATCCGGATGTCGGCATGGCAGAGGGTTTCACCGCTAGCGGCGAGCGCGACCTCCTGCCCGGCCACCACCACGCCACGGTGGGTGATGCGCAGTTTGGCGGGCATCGCACGGTTGGATGCCAGCCGGATCTTGAAGCGCACGACCTCGC
>JAPLUJ010000222.1:1934-15049 GCA_026397695.1 Verrucomicrobiota bacterium
GCACGGTTGGATGCCAACCGGATCTTGAGGCGCACGACCTCGCCCGCGAAGGCCACGGGCGCGGCGGCTTCGATGGAAACCACCGCAGCCTCGGGCCGGTCTAACGATTTCAAGCGGGCGAATTGCAGATCGGTTTGTTCGGCGGCGAGGCGCTCGACGATGCCGTCCACCGGGGTTTCCGCAACGCCATCGCCGAGCACCACGATGCGGCGGCCTTTGTCGGCGGGAAGCGCCAACCGGGCGGCGGAGAGCGCGCCTTCGAGGTCGGTGGCAGCACGGAAATCCGCCTCGCCACGGCCTTGTTCGCATTCGCCGATGAAGCTCTCGGCCGCAGCCAACCCGGACGCCCGCAAACCTTTGGCAAACAGATAGATAGATGACCCGTCACCCGCACCAAGCTGCGCGATGGCACGCCGGATTTCCTCCAGCCCGCGGCGCATCTCCGCAGGTTCCACCGACTCGGACACATCTAACAGAAATGCCACGTGCACGTCCTCCGCGCGGTGGCCGATGAACGGCCGGCACAGCACCAGGACCAGCACCACCACCGCCGCCAGGCGGCACAGGAACGACGCTGATTTCAGTGCCCGCGGCCGGTCCACCAGCGACCGCCGGTAGCCCGCTAACAAAAGCGGGATCACGGCCAGCAGCCCGAGCAATGGTGCGTATGTTAGAAATTCCATGGGTCAGCCGGCCTTGCGCCGGTGGTAGAGGAGGGACTCGGCAATAAGCACGAGAATCGCGGTTAGGATCAGCCAGAATTCCACCGGTTGCCCGTGGGCGACGGCCTGGGCGTTGGCGGCCGGGCCGCTGCCATCAAGCCGGGTTTCGACCGGATCTAACAAAGCCGCGCCGAACACGGTGGCGGTGCCCGCCCGCACCATCTGATAGAACCCGCGCCGGTCGAGGCGCAAGTCGTCACGGGTGATTTGGTCACGGGTGTTGGTGAAAGTGCCGGTCATGGTGAGGCGGTTGCCCGTCGGATAGACCGCAGGCAACGCCTGGGTGCGGTCCGCCAGATCAAACGCGGCACCGTGAATCAGCGCCGGGAACCATGGCGAAAGAAAAAAATCGCCGCGGGTGGGATCGAGGTTGACGATCACCGCGCTGCGGGTCCCGGCCTGGGATTTCCAGATCAGGGGCACGCCGGATTCGGAGGACGCGAGGATCAGCGAGCCCGCGGCGGGTTCGATCCTGCGTGCGCCTTCGAAGCGGATCGCCTCAAGATCCAGATTGCGGATCAACGGGTGATCCTTGACCTTGGATTCCACGGCCAGGATATCTAGCGGCTCGCCAAGGGATTTCCAGAACGGGGACTCACCTGCCGGCGCGAACACCAACAACTTCTCATCGCCCGGCGGCGAACCCTCGGAGATGGTTAGATCGCCGCCCGTCGCAACACGTCGCAACAAGCCGCCGGTTTGCGTGAAGGCATCCACGCATCTGCCGAAAAAATAGGCGTCGCGGGTCGCCAGCCGGATATCTATCGGATGTTGCCCGGCCAGCCCCAGCGCCACCTGATTGTCGGCGGCCAGGGCATCGTCGATTTTCAGAATGGCGGACCAGCGGCCGGCGCGGGCGTTTTCCACATCAAGGGTCGCGCTGGTTTCCGCGTCGGGGCGCAGCACCACCGGCACGAGGCGGGCCAGCCTTGTGGCCGCCGGATTCCGCCCAACTGAGATCGGCGGCGACGATCCCGGCATTCGGCGCAGGCGCGCCGAAGCGCATCACTTCAATCCCGGGTGCCAGCCCGTCCCATCCGCCATGGCCGTCGGTGAGCAGCAGCACGCGATGACCGGCACCGGTGCTGGCGGCAAGGGCATTGAGCGCGCGAATCGCGGTGGCGGTGACCGGCTCATCGGACGCCTCCACCCGTGCCAGCGCGTCTAACATATCGGTCGGGGCGGCACTGAGATGGCAGAGAAACCGCAAATCACCCGCCGCCGTAGCCAGTGCCGTGCGGCGGGTGCCGTTGAGCGCGCGGATGATTTCGCGGGCGCGGATTTTCGCCAGGTGGAGGGCATCCTTGCCATGCACCTTGGCACACATCGAGGGCGAAACATCGATCACCACCAGCAGATCGCGCCGGTCATCGCGGCCCATGCGCGGGCCGGTTGCGGCCACGGCGATAGCGGCGATCACCAGCGCTAACAGCAGCAACGAGATCAGATCGCGCAAGCGCTGGAACAACGAGGAGGCCCGCCGCTGCTCGAAAATCCGCTGCCACAGGAAAAACGCGCTCACCGGCAACCGGCGCGGCCGGATCCGCAGAAAATAGATCGCCACCAGAGGAGCCAGCGCGGCGAACAACCAGAAGAATGCGGGTGACGTGAAGGACATCGCGGTGGTGATACCATCTATCAAAATTAAAGCGACATGAAGAGACCAGAAACCAGATGCCAGAAACCAGAGAAAGAAGTGTCACTTCTTCGCTAGCCCCTGACCCCTAGCCCCTAGCCCCTCAATTTACGTAGAGTCTCATCATTTGTTGGAAGTGGTTAGGAGGCGAGGCCGCCTTTTTGCAGGATGGTGCGGATGACTTCGTCGAATGCGTCGTCGGCCATCGTGCGGGTGAACCCAATGCCACCGCGGGCACATTCGGTGCGCAGCCGTTCGTTCCAATCGGTCACCGCCTTGGTGTATGCATCGGACTCGCGGGCGGTGATGGTGACCCGCTTGCGGGCCCCCGATTCGACACATTCGAGTTCGACGTCGCCCTGCTGCAAACATGTTAGGTCATCCGCTCCTAACACCTGTAGCGCGTGGATATCATGACCGAGACCGGCGAGCCGCTTGAGGCCTTCCTCGAAACCCGTGGGAAAAAAGAAATCCGAGATCACCACCACCAGCCCCTTCTTGCCGCGGCGGGCCTGCAGCGTGCGGATGCAACCGGAAAAATCCGTGTCCCGGCCGAATCCCGCGGCACTCTCCAACGAGCGTAGGAATGGCAGCACATGAGCCCGGCCACGCGACGGATCGAGCAGCGGCCGGAGTTCGTCCGCCATGCCATACGCCGCCACCCGGTCCTGGCAATTCAAGCCGATATACCCCGGCGCCGCAGCCAAGCGCCGCGCTATGCCGGTCTTCGCCGCCATCGAATGACTCAGATCTAACAATATATAGACCGTCGCGTCTTCCTCGAGCTCGAAGAGCTTCACCACCAGCTCGTCGAACCGCGCATACACCCGCCAGTCGATGGCCCGGTAATCGTCGCCGTGGCGGTATTCCGCGTAATCGGCAAACGTGATGCCGGTGCCCTTGCGGGTGCTCTTGCGGTCGGCCTGCATCGATCCGCCCAACACCTTGCGCACCAGCAGAAACAACGACTCCAAGCGGCGGATGAACGCCGCCCCGGTGAGATCACCGGGCGCGATGGAATCGGTCTGTTTGTCAGTTGATGGCATCAGGGTGGAAGAGGAATTGAGGGGCTGGGGGTCAGGGGCTAGGGACTAGTGAAGAAAAGAAAAGAGAAGAGGATGTTAGGTGAGGCGGCGTTCGAGGGAGTCGATGAGGCCATTGAGCATGCGTCCGACTTCCCCGCAATGTTCGAGAAGGACGTCATGGTCGGTTGTCTGCATATAGCCATAACGCATGGCAAGCGTGAGTTGTGTTTCGACTTCATTGAGCGACCCGCGTGTCATGGAGAGAAAATGAATGAAATCAGGGGTGGTGCGTCGGCCATGCCCTTCCGCGATGTTGGATGGCACAGATACCACCGACCGATTCAATTGGGCACTCAGACAAAATATTTCATGCTTTGGAAAAGTGAGTGTTGCGTTGTGAACCTCCACGCATAAGTCCATTGCCTTTTGCCATACCAATAGATCACGATAATATTGAATGTGCATTGCCTGTATTCTCCTTCTTTTCTTATTTTTTCTGCTCTTCTCTTCTCTTCTCTTTTCTTTTTTTTCTCTTCTCTTATCTTCTCTAGTCCCTAGCCCCTTCTCTTCACTAGCCCCTAGCTCTAGCCACTGGCCCCTAGCCCCTGGTCAATAGGCACTGCGGATCGCCGATCTAACCAAATCGGCGGGTTTGATGCCATCGGCCTCGCCCTCAAAGGACAGGATCAGGCGGTGGCACAGCGCGGCGGCGGCCACCGCATCCACGTCCTCGCGGGCGACATGGAACCTGCCGTCTAACAACGCGCGGACGCGGCCTGCGGCGAGCATCGCCTGGGCGGCGCGCGGGCTGGCACCGTGGCGGACGAATTTACGGACTTTGTCCGGGGCCTTGTCGTTTTCCGGGTGGGTGTTGCGGACGATGCGGATGAGGTGGTCCTGGACCTCCTTGGCGACGGGGATTTCGCGCAACGTGCGGCCCATGTGGAGAATGTCCCCGCCATGGGCGACGGGCTGGATCACCGGCGTGTGGTTGCCGCCGGTGCGATTGAGGATTTCCGCGAATTCGGCGTGATCGGGCAACTCGACCTGCAGCTTGAAAAAGAACCGGTCGAGCTGGGCTTCGGGCAACGGATAGGTGCCGTCGTTTTCTATCGGGTTCTGGGTGGCGAGCACGAAAAACGGCTGGTCTAGCGGATGCGAAACACCGGCCACCGTGACGCGTTTTTCCTGCATGGTTTCTAACAAAGCGCTCTGGGTCTTGGGGGTGGCGCGGTTGATCTCATCGGCTAACAGAATGTTGCAGAACACCGGCCCGTGCTGGAACACCAGCTCGCGGCGACCGTCACGCTCTGATAGAACCTGGGTGCCCACCACATCGCTGGGTAACAAGTCCGGCGTGAATTGAATGCGCCCGAATTTCAGGTCGAGCGCCTTGGCGAGGGTGGTGACCATCGCGGTTTTGCCGAGGCCGGGCACGCCTTCCAGCAGCACGTGGCCGCCGCAGCACACCGCGATCAACACGTTTTCGATGACCTCTTGCTGGCCGACAATGAATTTGCCGACTTCATCGCGGATGGTTTGGAAGGTTTGCGTGAACCGGGCGGCGTCGGATTCAAAGGTGGACTGCATGATAGGTGGGGTGGGTGTCATTGGTCATTGGTCATCGGTCATTGGTCATTGGTAAATATGCTTCGCGCATTTCTTCTCTTTACTAATGACTAATGACCGATGACTAATGACCATCCGTCTCGTGGACTTTTTCAAAGTATTCGCGCACCCCGAGTTTGAGCGACTCCGGGATGTCGTCGCGGTGGACCAGCGCTTCGAGTTGTTGTTTGAACTCGCGTTGTTTGGCGACATTGGCGCGCCCTGCGATGCCGCTGCCGCTCGCGGCGGACTCGACCGTGCTGGATGACGGGCCCGCAGCGTTCTGACGGCCCTTGAGTTCCGCTAGATTGCCATTGTCCTTGAAGGCATCGCGTTCCTCGCGGCGCGTAGCATCGGTGCCTTTACCCGGTTCCAGGCCGCCGGGTTGATTGCTCTCGGCGGCACTGCGGGCCAGCCCTAACGAGGAGGTTTTTCCCTGTGCAAACTCGCGGGCCTCCCCCAACCCGCGGCGCAAGGCATCGAGTTTCCCCGTGGCCTTCTGACGGGCGTCGAGTTGGCCCATGCGTTTCCCGAGTTCATCCATTTTGCCATCCATTTTGTCGGCCATCGCCCCGGTTTGCTCACCGGGCTCCCCGGGTTTTTCGAGTTCCTTGGCCAACTCGCGGGCCGCGCCATCGAGTTCCTCCAACATCTCGTCCATCGCCTGCTGAGGTTGCTCCGCCGCGGGGTCGCCGGGTTTTCCCTGTGGCTTGTTAGATGGATTCAATTTCCCGAAGTGACGGCGGCGCGCGCCGTCGGCCATGCGTTGGGCCATGTCGCGTGATTTGCCCGCGTTGTTGCGAAGTTGCGCCACATCTTCGGGTGTCATCTTTGACTTGGCGGCGGGCTTCATCGCCTTGAGATCGCGCACGGCTTGATCGAAATTCCTGGCTGCGAGTTGTTTGCCTAACTGGCGCACGTCCGACAGCGCGGATTTTGCGAGTTCGCCGGCGGCGAGTTTGAGCACCGCCTCATCCTGGCGTGCTTCCAACCCATGCATCGCCTTGTCGATTTGCTGCTCCAGCCGCGCCAATTGCTTCTCGCTTTCGCGCGCATCCCTGGTGACTCCCACTTCCTTCGCCCATTTCCGGAGTTCGCCCGGATCCAGCAACTTGCGCTCATCCTCGCTCAGCGCCTTGATGATTTCCTCGACCGCCGCCTTGACCTGCTGGTCAAGCTCCGCACTGCGCTGCGCCGCCAGTTCCTCCCGCGCAAGGCGGTTTCTAACACCCTCGCCATGCGGCAGCACACCCAGCAGCAACGCCGAAATCGTTAGAACCAGCGCGGCAACAAAAACCTTGCGCGGCCGCGGAATCCGCAATCTAGCTAAATCAAGGCCCGCAACCTGGTGCGCGAGATAGCGCTCGTTCAATTGATAGATCTCGCCCTGCAGTCCGGCGCTCTGAAAATCCAACCATGACCCCAATCCATCCTTGAGATCGAAAATCCGGTCCGCCACCCCGGCGGCATAGCGCAAGCCGCAACGGTCTAGCAGGATCCACACCGCAGCCACCACTGCGGCGACGCCCGCCACCACGGCATACCCCGGCCGCGGCGCGGCATAACCGAAGACCCGCCATGCCAGCGCCCACGCCACAGCAGTAACCGCCGCTGCTAACAGAACACGCGCCATCACCTGCCGCCGGGCGCCGCCGTCCAGGCGACGGCGCACGGCATGCAAAAAGATTTCGATGGCGGTGGAGTTCATTTTTCCTTGTTCTCGCGGGCGGCGGTTCTCTGGAGGAGCGCCTGAATCTGGCTTTTCTGCTTTTGGCCGAGATGGTCGAGGTCGATGGTTTTGGCGATGGCCACGGCCTCGTCCATGCGCCGCCCTTTTCCCGCAAGATACCTGACGCGATAACTGCGGACGACATTGACGGATTTCGCCTTCCCCGAGGCGGCGGCTTCCGCGATATCATAAGCTGTGAGAATCTCCTCGGGCGTGGCGTCGCGGGCTTCTATCAGGGTGGCCTTTTTAACGAGAAATTCCGCGCGGTTCGGGTGATTTGCGGGTATCATATCGATGGCGGCGATCAAATCATCATCCGTGAATAACCCGCCATTTTGCGCATTTCCAAACACCAGGAGATATACTTGTATATCCCAGGCATATTTCTGGGCCTCCTCGCTGGCCATCTGGCGTTCCATGGTGGTGGTGTCCATCAGAATGGCGGCAAGCAATGCCCTGCGGGATGTGTCATATTCTTTTCCGCACAACGGCGGCTGCTTCAAGGCGCGCAATTGATAGCCGATGTGACCCTTCGCCCGCGCCGCGTAGTTGGCACGCATGTTTGGCGGCAGGCCATCCAGCCAGCGGTCAAGCGCCGTCCCGTCACCGGCCGCAGCCTGGGACGTGACTGCCAATGCCACCGCGAGATCATAATTGTCATATTGCTTCGCATCTAGCAGAATCCTTGCTGCCGCCAAGGCCTGCCGCGCGGGTTGCACGCGCTGGTCGACGGGAAGTTCCACGATGCGCCGCAGCAGCAGCGCGGAATACCACGGTGCCATCTCGCGCAGCATCGAGGTGGCGCGGGATTCCTGATTGCCGATGGCTGCCGTATGCATCGACTCCATCTGTTGGATCCACAGCGACGCGTCGCCACTTTCCTCGAGCGCGAATTGCATCGCCCTGCGGATCAATATCTCGGTGACCAGCGCGTCGTCGCGCTCGGCGGACTTCACCGAACTGTTATCGCGCAAAGGCAGCAGTTGCGCGAACGTTTGCTTACCAATCGCCGCCACATATTCATTGGTTAGAGGCACCGCTGCCGTGCCCTCGCTGCCCAGTGCTAACAGGATTTCGTTGCGTGACACCCGCGCTTTCGGAGCCTCGGCGGGGAACCGCTCGACGAGCGCAGCGAGCCGCGCGCGCCGCAGCCGTTGAGGAGCTGGATCGCCCACGGCATCGGTCAAGGATGAGATCAAGCACTCGATCCGGAACCGCTGGGCGGGCTCCGCGATCATGGTCAGCCAACCCGCCAAGCCGGTCTCGATTTCGCGGGTGAAAAGAACCCGGTCTTCTTTGTTAGAAGAATAAGCGGAAGCAGGAGCAAACCATTCGCGGATTCCCTGATGATATTCGCCGGGCCGGGCAATCAGCGACACCGCCGCCTGGTCATGCTTGCCCTGCCACAGTTGGATGGCGAGATCGAGATTGCCGCGCAGGCCGTCGCCGCCGACCCGCACCAGGCGGGTGACCTCCTCCGCATTGCCGGCGCGGATCGCCAGCGCAAGCAGCATCCGGTTGAACTGCAGCGCGGCATCCGTGGAGCCCCCGCCCTGGTTCGGGTTGGGCGGCAGCGCACCGAGAACGTCTAACACCCTGGCGGCATCACCGGGGGCAAGCGCCTTGAGTTGTGAAAAACGCTTTAAACAATCGGACGAATTCATGAGCGTCTCCGCCACGCCTTTGGCGACCAGCAGATCGGCCAGAGCGGAGCAACAAGCCGCGTTAGCGCAGCGGGCTGAAGCGCAAGCCGGCCGGAACCCTCGCGTCTTTGACAAACGAGGCGAACACCTCGCGCAGTTCCTGCTGTTCGGCATCTGTCAGAGGTTTCTGGTTGTCGAGTTGAATCACTAACAGCGCGACATTCGCCAGTTCGGGATTCAGGGGTTGCAAGTCCTTGCGGATCCAATCCAACAGTGCGGCACGTGAGGCTTGGTTGATAGAAACACCTTGATAACAGCAATCCGACAGGTAGAACCCGGCCATGACCGGCCGGGCTTCCTTAGGCGTGGTGCGTGCCAGTTGCGCCAGAGCTCCGGCGAACGGGCGGTCGCCAAGCGGCAGCCCGGCCACCGTCTTGTCAGCAACAAATCCCTCCTTGCCACGTTCCGCGAAACCGGCAAACGACCGGTGGAGCGAGCCGGTGTTGTTCGAATCCAACATGCCATGGGAATTGCCCGTCCGGTCCTTTTCTAACAAAGATATGAATTCCGCCAGGCGTGGCAGCGGCACCACATCATTGTACATCAGGTTCACTAAATTCGAGTTGGCATATTGGGTGGCAGACCGGCCGTTGCCGTAGTTGTTGTTATAGTTGCTGGCGAGCGTCCCGCTCTGCAATTTTTCGAAGTGTTCCAAAGCCTTCGACCAGAGCTTGACCGCCAGCACGGGATCGTCGGCGATCAAACGACTCATCATGCCTTTAGCAACATTTACGAACGAATCCGAACGGAAATCCTCCGGGAAACCGTCCGTTAGATATCCTTGCGCGAGGGCGCGGGCCTCGGCGGCGGCGTGCTTCCGGGTTTCCGCTAACAGCCTTTGGGTGGCCTTGCCGGCGGATTTTTCCGCGGTCGGGAACCATTTGAGGATGATGCGGGCGAGGTTCCTGCGGAACGGCTCGGGCCACTTGGCAATCGTGGCGGCATTCAACTCGAGTTCGCCGAATGCCACGTCGGGAGTATTGGCCAGCCGCGCGCCTAACATGCGTGCCCAGAACCGTTGGTCGCCCTCCATCGTCACCAGCGCCTCCGCGAATTTTTTCCGGGGCTCCTGGTTAATTCGTTGCGCCGCCTGATCGATGGCCTCTAGCAGCGAGGATTCCTCATTGCGGGAGATGGTTCCCGCCAATTCCGGCCCGGGCATCAGCAAGCCGTATTCCTGCCATGATTTCAGGGTAGCCTCCACGTCATTGACGGTATGATTCCGCTGCAACACATCGCTCAAATTGCTGTTGCCGACGCCGTCAAGGCGGTGGCCCGCCACAAACCGCGCCAGCGCCACCTGACACCCGGCATCCCGAGTGAACGATTGACAGAACTGGCTGTAAATCTGCAGCCGCATCTGGATCACCTGTGAACTTCCGCCGCGGCCGGCATCCGCATAGAGTTCCCATGCTGGCGGCGGCCCTAACAACCCGCGGGTGATGCGCTCGATCATCCGCGTCCGGGCGGCCAGCCCGGATTCGTTTGAAACGAGCAGGGCGAGCACTGCGGCCACCCCGGGTTGGTGGCCGTATTGGCCGCGTTTCTTGTCGAGGGCGATTTCGCAGGCGCAGTCCATGGCGGCATCCAACAGATCCGCACGCTGCTTGAAGATAGCCAGGCGGGTGATCGAGAGCAATTGGCCGCCGAGTGTGTCCGGGGTGTTGGCGGCAATCTCGCGCCAGGCGTTGAATGCCTCGACGCCCGGCGCATCCACCAGCTTGATGAAGGCCGCGAGCGACTTTGCTTGTTCGGGATCCGCTTTGGTTAGATCAGCTAACAACTCCGGGGTGAAGGGGTTGGTTCCCCTGCCCTCCGCGGCCTGGCGCATGAGATATGCCATGGGATCGAGCCCACCTTCGGGCGGGCTGCCACTATTACCTTCACCGTTGGCGGTTCGCCAGACCCAGAGGGCCTGGGCGCGGTTGTAGCCGCCATATTCGGGATTCTCATTCGGGTCTGGCTTGAGGCGCATGCCCAGTGCCACCGCGGCGAGCGCGGCTTCGTCCAGCGCCTCGGGTGCGGTGTCCAGTGCGTCCCGGTAGGCATACATCAGGATGAATGCCTGCTGGCAGGTTTGCGGGTGGCGGAGCATCGCCAGGTGCAGGCGGCGGATGAGCGCGTCGCGCGACCGGCTGCGGTCCACATCGAATTTTTCGGAACCACTTGAGGCCCGCCGCAGTGGGCGCAGCCTGACTTCGCCGAATTGATAGTTATTGCCCAGTCGCGAAGCGATCACATTGAGCCACGACAGGTTGCGCTCCGACTCGGATGACGGGACCAGCCCCTCGGTGAGGTCCGTCAGCATTTCGATATTTGCCAGATAATCCTCGATCTTGAGATCGCGGCCACTTGCCAACATTTTGTAAAACCAGTTTCCGATGAGGTCGGCGTCGAATTTTCCGTCAGTTAGAGTGAGGATGAAGGCCTTCCGCTCGTCGATCGGCAGGGCGGTCAGCAACGCGCTGCGTACTTCGGCGTCGTCGGGTTTTTCCGCGGAGAGGGCCCGCAGTTCCGGCAAGGCCAATCCGGGTTGCTTCAATTGGCTGAGCAGCAGCGCGTATTCGCGACGGCCCTGAAAGCCGGCATCCGCGGGCGGCAGAGCGAGCTTGACCACCGCGTCGGTGAGCTTCAATGAGACGATCTGCTCGTAGAGTTGTTGTTTTTCATAGTTGGAATTCGAGTTGGCGGACCGGGTGCGGCGGAGGTCGCTGAGGGCCCTGCGTGCGGCGATGTCCTGTTTTCCCTGGCTGACCAGCGTCGCCAGCGTCTGCGGTTTCCCCCCTTGGCGCTGCGGGGTTCGACCATAGGACGGGTTCATCGCGGTCATCACCATGGGCGCGGCGGTGTAGCGGAGGCTTTCCTCGTCAAGCCCGAGTTTGACCATGCCTGCGGCAAGCTGGCGTTTCGAGGATTCGTCGCGGGCCAGCGGCTTGCGCAGGCGCAGGGCGGCGCGGCGGGCCGCGTCGAGGTCCACCTCTGCGGCCGGATTGGCGGCGAGGCGGAGGCCGGTCTGATAGATATGCCAATCCAGCGCGTCGCGTTCCGCGGCGGTGGTGGCCGCCTGGCCGGCCGCGGCGAGGAGTTGATAGGCCTTGACGGGATCCTTGCTGACCGACAGGTGATAGGCCGCGACGACCCGCAGGGCTTTGGGATCGCCGGCGCGGGATTTTTCCAACTCGGCGATTTCGCGGGCGAGCACGGTGGTCTTGCCCAGGCTGTGGGCGAGGAAGATGCGCAGCAAGGGATCGTTGAGTTTCGGCAGCATGGCGGCGAGCGCCTCGTGATCGACGGGCTTGCCGGGGGCGGACCGATCCCGGACGGGTTCGACTTTCTCCCCTAGCAGATCGAGGAGTTTTTGCTGGGAAGGCTTGATGACCGGCATGTTCCGCTCCTGCCTGACGCCGAATTCCGACAGCATTGAGTAGGGTGCCAATGAGGACAACACCTCGGGAAAGGTGAGTGAGCCTTGCTGCATGCCCCAGTGGTAGGGTCGCGATGGATACGCCATCGCCGCCGGGTTGTTGCGGGCGGGTTGTGGGCCGGCTTGATAGAGATCGTTGAACCAGGTTATGGCCTCGTCGAAGCGGCCGGTGCGCAGCCACAGGATGGGCAGCGCCTGGTAGTATTGCGAAGTGGGGCCTTGCGCCTTGATCTCGGCGATCAGGATGGCCTCGGCCCGCTCGCGCAGTTCATTGGGCAGCGTGTTGTCCGAGTCGAATGCCAGACGTCCCAGCGGTTCAAGGAAGCCGGCGCGCTTATCCGCACTGAGTGCGGCGATGAGATCGAGCATGTGGCGGGTGCCATCGGCGCCAAGCCCGTCATCGCCCGCGAAGGGCAGGCGCATCATCAGCGTGAGCGCCAGATCGGGGTCTGTCTTGAGCCAGCGATCGATGCCCTTGCGCAGCACTTTGAGATCAGGCCCCTTGTTTTGATAGGGATTGGTAAGGCCCATGGTCTCGGCATACCAGCGGAAGAGGAGCGGGTCGGCATCGCCGGCTAACAATTTTTCGCGCAGTTCATCGGGCTTGAGGGCCGCCACGGATTTGATGAAATCCAGGTGCGGGATGGCCGTGGAGTGAAGGGTGGCCAGCATGGCGGCACGGTTTTCCGGGGATTTGTCCGCCATGGCCAGTGCCTGGCAGAACGCCATCCACCGCACATCGTCCACAGTGCCGGGCAAGGCCACCGCCGGTTGACCCGAACCATAACCGCGATTGCCGAAGGCATTCGGTAACGCATTCGTCCGCATCCGGTAAAGCGCAAACAGTTGGAAGTCCGAGACCTTCGCGCCCGGGCGTGATTGCATTTGATGGTTGGGAACAAGCGGCGAGATGCCTGATAGATCGCCCTTGGCATCGAGCAGTGCGGCAAACGCGGCGAAGGATTCGTCGGGTTTGCCGGCTTCGCGCAAGGTGAGTGCATGCAGATAGGCCAGGCGCCAGTCGTCGGGGTGGCGCGGCACCTCGGCGGCCAGGATGCGCTGCGCGTTTTGCCAGTCTTTGCGTTCGACCATGGGCAGCACCAGTTTTTCGGTGTCACGCGGGGTGGCACCGCCCTGGGTGGCTAACAACCCGGTGAGTCCGCGTTCGGTGTCGCCGTTGCGGATCCACAAGGCGGAGATGCGGCGGCGGTTGTCCGGCGTGTCCTGGAGGAGCAGTGCTTTTTTCAACAGGGCCTCGGCCTTTTCGA
>JAPLUJ010000467.1 GCA_026397695.1 Verrucomicrobiota bacterium
GGGAGACAGGAGACAGGAGACAGGCTGCGGCGGTCAGCAGCGCAGCGGGCGCGGGGAAGTCTCACGGACTGAGTCATGGAGGTGGAAGAGCGTGGGAATGGAGAGGATGGAGGGATTCCGACGAGCAGGGACTCATTAAAAGAGTTTTTTTGGAGAGCGCAAGGATTATTTTCGGGAATTTGAATTTTTTGGGGGAGGATAGCCGTCCCGGCTGTCTTGGACAACAGGGCGTCCCGCCTGTTGGAATTCCGCCATGGAGATGAGGCCTCCGGCACGGAGCGGGACGCTCCGGGCACGGTCTGGAGCAGGATGCTCCAGCTACGCGGCGATTGCTGCGTCCCGGCTGTTGGGTCAGGAATGCGCCACGAAGATGAGACGCGGATCACCACCCGGCACTCGGGACGAGCGCCATGCGCCGCCGCCGGGACGGCCGCGCTCCGCGCAGGCAATGCCACGGGGCGCGGTCAGAACATAGGTATGGCGGCTCATTGGCTGGCGAGTCTGGAGACTCGCGCTCCGGCGTGAGACACGCATGAGTCCTTGGTTTTCCCTACCGTATTTATAGCCGCAACAAGGCGCAAGATACGCAATAAGCCTGATGCTATTCATTGGTTGCGGTGGCTGTGTCTTTTTGCGGCTAACTGAATGAATGCCAACTCAGGGGCTGCGCAGCAAGTCCGGAACGGAAGTTTTGGAACACGCTCCTCCGCGTTTCGATCCTACGCATCATGCAAGTCCCGATCCAGCCAGGGAGGCCCCGCGATTTTCTCGTTTCCATGTGGGCGGGTTCGGGTTCAAATGTCTGTGCCGCGCCATGAGGGTGCGGTCCCACCCAGCAAACACCATGTGGAAAGG
Source organism: Verrucomicrobiota bacterium (assembly GCA_026397695.1). GTDB lineage: Bacteria > Verrucomicrobiota > Verrucomicrobiia > Verrucomicrobiales > Akkermansiaceae > Luteolibacter. The sequence continues at coordinate 856 of JAPLUJ010000467.1, forward strand.
CCGCTTCTCCCAAGATACATCGTCACTGGTCCAACAGTTCGGCGAATCCATTTCGTATGACTGGCGCTTGTTCCCGCACGACATCGCCGGGTCCATCGCCCATGCGCGCGCCCAACTCACGGCCGGCTTGCTTACGGACCACGAGTTTTCCGCGATTCAACGCGGCCTGCGGGAAATCGAGGCGGACATCGTCGCCGGCACCTTCGAGTTCAAGACCTCGCTGGAGGACATCCACATGAACATCGAGGCGGAGTTGACGCGCCGCATCGGTCAGGCGGGTGCCAAACTCCACACCGCCCGCTCGCGCAACGACCAGGTCGCCACCGACACGCGCCTCTACTGCCGCACGGAAATCGATGGTCTGCTGGAAGCCATCACGGGTTTGCAGCAAGCTTTGCTGGACCGGGCGGAGAAACACGCCGCCACGGTGATTCCCGGCTACACCCATCTCCAGCGCGGCCAACCGGTCACCGTCGGCCACCATTTCCTCGCCTACGTCGAAATGCTCGAACGCGACAAATCCCGCCTCGCAGATGGCCGCAAGCGCCTCAATCTCTCGCCGCTCGGTTCCGGCGCGCTGGCCGGATCGACCCTCAATCTCGACCGCAGCGCCATCGCCGCCGAGCTTGGTTTCGACGGCATCACCCACAACTCGATGGACGCCATCGCCGACCGCGACTTCATCGCCGAGCTGCTTTTTGGCATCGCGCTTTGTGGGGTTCACCTGTCACGCCTGAGCGAGGACCTGATCCTCTGGTGCACCGCCGAGTTCGCCTTTGCCGCGTTGTCCGACGCGCACACCACCGGTTCGTCGTTGATGCCACAGAAAAAAAACCCCGACGTCTGCGAACTCACGCGCGGCAAAACCGGTCGGCTCGTCGGCAACCTGCTGAACCTGTTAGTCGCCCTCAAAGGTCTGCCACTGACCTATAATCGCGATTTACAGGAAGACAAGCCGCCGTTGTTCGATTCGGTGGACACCCTGCGCCTGATTCTGGCCGTCAACACCGAGATGATTGCCGCGCTGGAAATGCGTGAGGAAAACTGCCGTGCCGCCGCCGCCGACCCGATGCTGTTAGCCACCGATCTGGCGGATGATCTGGTCCAACATGGAGTGCCCTTCCGCCACGCGCACGAACTCGTCGGTAAAGCCGTGGCCGCGGCCATCCGCACCGGCACGCCACTCGATCAACTCGACCTCGCCGCCATCGACCCCGCCTTCGGCCCGCACGCCAAGCAGGTTTTCTCGCTGGAGCGTGCCCTCGCCGCCCGCACCAACCCCGGTTCGCCCTCGATCAGCAATGTCCGCGCGGAAATTTTGAAATGGCAGGCCACCTTGAAGTGATGCTGGAAAACCGGTTGGAAAACCGGCTTGACGGTTTGCAGTTTTCGTGCATGTTTCGTGCATGGCAACGAAGACGATTTCCTTGGAGTTGGATGCCTACGAGAGGCTCCGAAACTCGAAGAAGCCGGGAGAATCTTTCTCGGCGGTGGTGAGGCGTGCCCAATTCCCGGATGCCGCTCCGACCGGGGCCGACCTGTTAGCATGGATTCAAAAGGGTGGCAGTGGCATTTCAATGGCCTATCTGGATGATGTGGAGGAAGCGAAGCGCAACGATACACCTCCCGATGATCCATGGGCCTGATCGTTGATAGCAATTTCGTGATTTGCATGGAGCGCGAAGCCAGACAATTGCTTCGCGGTCCGGCAGTGGCGTTTTTGGAAGAACATGCCGGCGAGCGTTTTTTCATGCCTTTCACCGTTGCCGGCGAACTGGCCTGCGGTCAGTCGATGGCAGACCAACGAAAATGGAGACGGCTCTGCAAACCCTTCGTGTTGCTCCCATGGACCCCGGAAGTTTTGTGGCAATATGGAGAAATCTACCGTTACCTGCAAGCGAACGGCATGTTGATCGGAACCAATGATTTGTGGATCGCTGCTACCGCCCTCGTGCATGGCATGCCGCTGGTCACCCACAATTTGAAGGATTTCCGCAGAATTCCGGGGCTGGCGGTGCTGCCCTACTGAAGCCCCCCAACGAACAAAATGCGCGTGACCGCGTTCCGTTCTTGCCAAACGGCGGAAAGCCGGTAAACTCTCCTGCGAGCAGGTTTTTCCAACCTCCAGAGTCCAGATCCGGTCGAGTGCTTAACGATCCACGCCTTTCTTACGGGTGGTGAAATCGACCGGGGGGTTGCGGAAACCGGAACTTCCTGACTCACGGGCGGCGGCGCAGGCCGGTTTGCTCTGACAAGGTGGGGTTCCTTTCCGCAAGCTGTTGCGGAGTTCCATCCCGGCACCAAAAAGCCGGTTTGTCGGATGCATGCCGGTCCGCATCAAGTGCTTCCAGCACTGCGGGGCTTTCCAAGTCCATCGCGCCGGGCCGCTTGAAACCATGACCCATGTGACAAAAAAATGTCAAACGCAACACACCATTCCCGTCAGTCGGGAGACAGCCAGCGCCGCCGTTCACGCGGCGGTAGAAACCGTAATCAGCAACAACATGACAACCGCCGTAGTGACGACCGCGAGCCCCGCGAGGGCCGCAACGCGAACCGTTCGGAAGAGTTCCGTCCGCAGAATCCGCGTTCCGCGCGTTCTGTCAAACCGGCCAAACTGAGTTGGTGGCAGAAGTTCCTCAAGGCCATCGGCCTGTACAAGGAAGCCACGCCACCGGCCCGCAGGGAGCGCCCACCCGGAGCTATCAATCCTCAGGGAGAAGCCCGTCCGGCGAAATCCAACATCCGCAATGCCCGCACCAGTGAAGGCCCGTCCGTCGATAAACCCGACGGCAGTCCCGCACTGCGGGGTGGCCGCGGCGGAGAACGTGCCCGCGGCGGTGACCGGTCCACTGTGGAATCCCCCCGCGTCTATGTCGGAAACTTGTCCTACGACGTGTCCGAACAAGACCTTCAAGAGCTCTTCAAGGGCATTGGCGGGGTCCGCAACGTCGAGATCGTTTACAATCGCAGCACCCATCGTTCGAAGGGCTACGGCTTTGTGGAAATGCTCCACGTGGACGAGGCCATGCGTGCCGTGGAGGTGCTGCACGACCAACCGTTCATGGGCCGTAAACTCACCGTTTCCGGTGCCAAATCCAAAGGCCAGGACGAACGCGAGGACCGCGATGAACGCCCCGAACGCACCCAGCGCCCGGTGGTCGTCGCCCCGCGTCCGGCACATGCCGTGGCCGAAGTGCCCGTGGAGACCACCCCCGAACCGGTAATCCAGACCATCGTGGAAACGGTCGCCGAGACACCCGATGCCCCGGTGGATTCCATGCCCGATGCCCCGTTAGATTCCATGCCCGAAGCCCAGGTGGAAACCGTGGCCGAGAACGCTGAGGCGAAAGCCGCAGCGAAGAGTGAAGTCGTCTAACAGAAGTTGTCTAACCGTTACCCCGGCTGCCATCATGAGATGGAGCCGGTGGTAACGTCCCGCGCCGGGCATCCGGCCCAA
>JAPLUJ010000033.1 GCA_026397695.1 Verrucomicrobiota bacterium
CAGGCCCTTCTCCTTGATCCATTCAAGCATTTCACCGAGGACATCCGCCTTGCCATGTTTCACCAGGAAATCCCCCACATTGCCCTGGATCTGCGCGCCGATGGCGCCCATGTCGGCCGCGCGGGTCACCTCGGCGCGGAAATTGGTCAAATCATCAAAGCACATCTGGGGGATCCACTGCATCTTGCCACCCAGTTTCCAAAACTTCTGGAGGATGGCGATTTCCTCCGGACGCATGTTGAGGCCGGCGGTGTTGATGCCGCACTGCTCGCACAACCACAACGTCTCCAACAGCTTCTTCTCGGTATGGTATTCGCGCAGGAAACGAGACATGTAGATAAGGTCGCGGCTGTGAGCCCAACCGCCGATGAGGTTGCCGCCGCAAATCAGGCGGCTGATCTCCGTGCCCGCGATTTTCCCCTTCGCAACCGGCTCCTTGAGGTCCGACAGCGCAACGGCCTTGCCGACCTTGATCGTCGCCCCGACGACCGCATCGACTCCTTCGGGCGCACCTGGTTTCCCCCCCGGTTTCACACCCCGGCTGAGCAGGTTGGCCTCCTCGAAGCTCTGCCAGCCATGGTTTTTGGCGAAGGCGAAAATGAAGCCCCCGAAGAACGGCAGCGAGATCAGGTTTTTGAGCACTTCGCGACGGCCCGCCCCCGCATGTTCGGGATAGTGGTTCATCTCGTCGGGCACCTGCACGGCCGTCTCCCGGGCCACGGTCCCCACCTTCCGCCGCAGATGGCCCAGACCGTAGGTCCACGCGCCGGGAATCGCAGCCAGGGCACACAGGGCCAGGATTTCCAGCAGGTTCTTGTTTACTAACAAATAATGCCCCTCGCTGGCCTGGCCGACACTGGTGCCGGGCCACGGCGGCATGGCGAGGTAGTAGAGCGACAACAGCAGGACCCCGGCGGTGGCAGCCAGACGTGTGCCGATGCCGAGGAAAAGCACCAGGCCGATGCCGATCAGGCCGACGATGTTGAGGATGTCAACGGCCCGCAGCAGGTCGGGATTCCCCGCCAGATAGCGGAACGCTTGCGAGAGAAAGCCGGTGGAGTTCTGCAAGTAGCCCGCGGCGGTCCACTGCGGATCGAGGAGTTTTGCCAGGCCCTCGTAGAGAAAATGCCAGCCGATGGCGATCCGCAGCAAGGTAAGAGTGAATGCCAGCTTTGCGGAGCAGGGTGGTGGTTCGGATTTCATGGGAATGGATTTGGGAACCACGGTGGGTGGATCGTCTGGTTACGCGGGGTTTTCCAGATTCATTTCAGCTATCCATCGGGATGATCGTGAATGGGGGGGTCGCGGATTCACATTTGCGGAATTTTCACTGTGGATCCGCAAGGTTGTTGATGGCTTTATCCAGAGCATGAAATCGTTCTGACATTCTTCTATCGGACCGTCCAGCCGAAATCATCCGGCTCACCGATCCCGGATGGCCCATGGCCAGGCTGCTGGCGATCCAATAATTCGACACGGTGGTTTTCTTGCGTAGGATCAGAGCCAGCAGGACTTTTCGTTCGTCACTCTTGGGTAGCTTGGCAAGGGCTGAATCCCCACCCGGCAGTCCCAACTCCTTCAACCCGGCTTTCAGCATCCTTGGATAATTGGAGACTCCAATTATCAATACCATGGGTTTCAATTGGACCCCGCCAACCCCTGATATGGATGACAATTCCAGGAACGAATTTGAAACCCAAGACCACGGCGCAAGGTTCGTGGACGCCCTTCTTGTGGATCATCGCAGCCTGCGCTCTGGCCCATGGATGCTGCCTCGGAGCCCAATTCTACATGGACGATGCCATCGGCATCCTCGACAGCGAAATCGTTAGAGAGGGCGGATTCTGGCAAAATCCGCCGCTGGCATGGACCTACCTCGGGCATGTCATTCAATACCGGCTTTTCGGGATGTCCGCCGTGGCATTTCATACGGTCAACAACCTCCATTTCCCCGCCCTCCGGTCCGGCCACCGGCTCTTTCAACGGCCTTCACCGGGAAAGCAATTTTCTTGCAGTATAGACGTTATTGTGAAAAACAGGAATATAAAAAGGTATCTATTTTTATCAGTTATCATAAATCCAGATGCCATCTTATAACAATACAAATTATACCAGCGCTTATTCTTTCCAAGGCCACTTCACACAATCTTTAACCTCGGGAAACAGCACAAAATCGGCCTTTCCTTTCATTGCGAGAGTTTTTACGTTAAAACCTTGCAGCAATTCGAGCGCGGCATTTAATGTTTTTCCTGATACAGAAACGTCATCGACCAAAAGGATACGTTTACCTTCAAGATTCCATTCGGGTTTGTGCAAAACTTTTGGTTCGTCAAAACGCGGATTATTTTGCTCGTCGCGGTAATTCAAAGTCATCACCACCAATTCGGCATTTAAATGAAACGCCACAAAGGTAGCCGGTGGAATTCCTCCCGATCCGATACCAATAACCACATCAATTTCAGGCAGCTCTATCTTTTTTAAACGCTCGGTAATTTCTTTAAACGATAACGGGATCATGTTAAATCAGATTATATTTTTTACAGGAATACATGAATTCAATGATTTGAGCAAAATGCACTCACACCTGGTTTTCCCTCATCAAGTTCGGTTTCGAACCACACCTTTCCGGCAAAATTTTCGGCCATGTTTTTCACAATGGCAAGCCCCAACCCCATTCCACTCGTTTTGGTGGTAAAACTTGGGCTGAAAAGTTTTTCGCGCAGTTCAACCGGAATCCCTGTTCCATTATCTGAAACAGTAATCATGGAGCAAAACAGAACGGCTCGCGTGGAACGGGATCGTGCCTTCATGGCGCGAGGATAACACGCGCCACACCGCTGTCTGTAAATTGGCTGTAAAGATGTGGACGGCGGATTTCCGGGGACTCAGATGCCCCCCTGCTCCAACAGGTTTTCCCATCCAGGCGTCGCGTGGGACGTGACCCGGCCCTCCTCCTGCACGATCACCAGCGCCTCGCCACCTTGCCGGGTGACCATGGGAAAAAGTTCCCGCCAACCGATGACCGAGCCGGCGGTGGTCAGGCCGTCGGCCAGGCCATTGCATCCCCAGCGGGGGAATACCACGCTCACCGAAAGGATCCGGGTATCCACGGGTAAACCGCTGCGGGGATCGAAGATATGATGGCAGGGGGTGCCTGCGATGGCCAGCGGGTTGCGGTAATTGGCGCTGGTGGAACCGGAAAGGCCCGCGCCCGGATCCCGCAGCGCGCACCACAACCGCTCGTCGGGTTGTTGGGGGTCCGGGATGCCTAACACATGAGTCCGGCCACGCCGTGAGAGGCCTCGGCAGGCGGTTTCCCCGCCACATTGCACGAGGGCGGCGGTCGCGCCGGCGTCCAGCAGTTTTTTCATGACCTGATCCACCGCCATGCCCTTGATCAAACCGCCGAAATCGAAGCGCACACCGGGATCCAACACAGTCACTGAATGACCATCCCGCCTCCATGCGGTTGGTTCCAGAGCGGCGCGGCACGCGGCGATCATGTCCGGATCCGGCGTCTGCCCGGTCCGTGCCGCATTGCGCCAGAGGCGGCGCAATGGTCCGGTGGTGATGGAAACGGCGCCGCCCGAGAGTTCTTGCAAGTCCTCGGCCATGGAGAAGGCGGCGGCGAGCGGTTCGGATAGAGCGATGGTCCCAGTGCCACCGGCATTGATGCGCCCGATCACGGAGTCGTCGCGGTGATCGTTGAAAACCTCGTCGATTTGATCCAGATCGGC
>JAPLUJ010000558.1 GCA_026397695.1 Verrucomicrobiota bacterium
CCGCATGGGCCACGCGCAGGTATGGAGTGCGGTGGCAAGCGCATCGCGACACCGCTTTGGCTGGAAACCGTTGCCTCATGCCAAAAACATCCGTCCGTTTCTAACAGCGCCGTCAGTCTCCACTGTGTGGTGTGAGCAGGGGCCATGAGGTGCCGCCGCCCAGCCAAAGCGGTGTCGGCGTTCATGCCTCACTCTGCCACCGCACTCCATGCCTTGGCTTGCGCAGGGTCCGCGCAAGTATGGAGATACGGTGTCGGCGTTCGTGCCTCGCTCTGCGGCTTTTCCATGGATGGACTGCTTCGACAGCGCCTCTTTTTCAGAGTGACAGAAAAGTGCTGGCTTTCAAGCGGGTTCGATGCGATCAATAGAACCCATGAAAGTGAGATTTCACTTAGCTTTACTGCTCATTTCGTTGCTCGCTTCCTGTGACAAGAAGGGTGATACCGGCAAGTCCGAATCCGCTGGCGCATCCAATCCCGCAATCACGCGTGCCAAGCGACCGCCGCGCGAGGAGGTTCCGAACCGCTATCAGGAGCTCCGGGATTCCCTCAAAGCCGCGCTTGCACTCGAATCCCCCGCAGCCCGGGACCAAGCGCTCGCGGCGGTCGTGCGCAACACTCATATACTCGCCCCTGAGATTGCCGCCGAGGCCTTCGCACACTTGGCCGTTGATAGTGCGACAAGAATGAAAACGATCCGCTATCTTGCCGCTCAACTAGCCGGAAAAAATCCGGATGAGGCGCTTGTATGGGCGGATTCTTTGGGTTCGGCACAGGAGATCCTGACTGCGAAGGAAGAGATCGCAGTGGTTCTTGTCCGGTCTGATCCGGCGCGGGCCACCAAGATTTTGTTAGAATCGGGAAGTGCCAGCCGCGAGTTCGATGCGACCGCGAAGCAAGTCATCCGGATTTGGGTTGCCACTGCTCCCAAGGACGCGGTGGCGTGGGGTTTGAGTCTTCCCCCCGGCGAGACCCGAAGGGCCGGATTCCAAGCGGTCGTTTCCCAATGGCTGCACGCGGACATGAGGGCGGCGTTCGCGTGGCTTGCGTCGCTAGACAACCAAGCCGTAAAAGATGAATCGATGCACGCCATGGCTCAGACGCTCGTCGAGCAGCCCGAGCCAATCCGCGAATTGTACCTTGCAAACGGGGATCCCGCCACCATGAGTGAACTCAAGCAACAGGTAAATCAAATCACCGGGAAAGCTAAGGACGAATCCCCCCAGACGCCGAGTGAACGTGCTCAGGATCAATAGGCCATCCGGCCCGCCCGTCCCACCTGCAGCGCTTGTAAAATCTGCCAAACACGCGCAGATCGCACCACTTCACTCAAAACAGATGAAATGGCTCTGGGCCACCTCTGCGGATTTTTCGGGTCCGGGCTTGACACGGCTGCGGGTTCCTGCTTGCCTCCGGCGTCTGGCGATCTTTTTTTTATTTTTATGGCTTGGTCGCCTGCTTGCACCGTTCCCCCTCCACATTCGCAACATCCGGACATCCACACCCCTTTCACCCACACTTTCATGGACTGGTCATCACCCCTCTGGTATGCTTCTTATATTGTCGTTTTGATTGGTCTTGCCGGTTACGGCACCCATCGTTTGACGATCGTTTTCCTCTACCTCAAACACGCCCGCCATCACCCCCACCCGCAGGAGTTGTTCCAGGACTTGCCACTGGTGACCGTGCAACTCCCGGTATTCAACGAAATGCATGTGGTGGACCGCCTGTTAGAATCGGTCGCGGCGATGGATTACCCGCAGGACAAGCTGCAAATCCAGCTTTTGGACGACTCGACGGATGAAACCGTGGCGATCTGTCGGGCGGGCATTGAGCGTTTGCAAGCCCGTGGCTTCGACGCCCAACATATCCACCGCATCGACCGCACCGGCTACAAGGCCGGTGCGCTGGAAAACGGCACCCGTTTCGCGAAAGGCGAGTTTTTGCTTATTCTGGACGCGGATTTCGTGCCGAACTCCGACCTGCTGCAGAAGACCATCCACTACTTCACCGATGATAAAATCGGCATGATCCAGACCCGTTGGGGCCATCTGAACCGCACCTTCAACGTGTTGACGCGCATCCAGGCGATGTTCCTTGACGGCCACCTCGAACTCGAACAAACCGCCCGCAACCGCTCCGGTCGCTTCTTCACCTTCAATGGCACTGGTGGCATCTGGCGCAAGTCGTGCATCGCCGACGCCGGCGGCTGGGAACACGATACCCTCACCGAGGACATGGACATCAGCTACCGCGCCGCGCTTCATTTTCCTCAACGACGTGGAGACCCCGGCCGAATTGCCGGTGGACATGGATGGATTCAAGAGCCAGCAGCACCGTTGGACCAAGGGTTCGATCCAGGTTTGTAAAAAAGTCCTGCCGGCGATTTGGCGCAGCGACGTGCCGCTCTTCATCAAACTGGAGGCCACCGCGCACCTCACTTCGAACTTCGCCTACCTGCTCCTCATCTGCCTGTGCTTCCTGATCTATCCGAACCAGCAGTGTCAGCCGGATTTCGGCAAGCTCACCTATTATATCATCAACGTTCCGATCTTCTTCTTCTCTTCGGTTTCAGTGATCGTATTTTATCTGGTGTCCCAGAAGGCGCTGCGGCCCGGATCATGGTGGCGGGAAATCCCCTACCTGCCGCTCCTCCTCGCGCTGGGCATTGGCATGTCGATCAGCAATGCCAAAGCGGTCATTGAGGCCCTGTGCAATCATCAGTCCGGCTTCGTCCGCACTCCGAAATACGGCATCGGCCAAGCCCATCGCCCGGATTGGAAAAACAGCAGCTACAAGGCGATGAAGACACTCACCCCCTTCGTGGAACTCCTTTTCGGCTTCTTTTTCCTCTTCGTCGTCGTCGATGCCGCGATGCGTGGAAATGCGTCTTCGGCGATTCTTCTGCTGCCTTTTCCTATCGGGTTTTTCTACACTTCGTTCTCCTCGATCTGCCGCATGCTGCCATCCGCATCATCCGAACCGAAGATCTCTAGCCGCAATACCCTGTGATGGAACCATGACCGGATTGTCAACGCCGCGTGTTCTCCTGATGGCTGGTTGGAGTCTGCTTGCCTGCTTCGGCGTCACCGGCTGTGGCAACGGCCCGTTCGGCAAGGATACCCACAACAAAATGATCGTCAGCGTGCGCGATCAAAACATGTTGCTCGTGCGCGACGGTACACCGGTCAAATACTATCAGATATCCACTTCCAAATTCGGCCTCGGTGACCATCCGGGCAGCAACTGCACGCCGATCGGACGCCTCCAGGTCACCCAAAAAATCGGTGACAACAAGGCGATCGGCAGCGTTTTCAAAAACCGTCGGCCGACCGGGGAAATTGTGCAACCCAACGCTCCCGGCCGGGACCCGATCGTGACGCGCATCCTGT
>JAPLUJ010000216.1 GCA_026397695.1 Verrucomicrobiota bacterium
GAGATTTTGGATTGGAGCTCAGGCATTCCTGCCTGAGTATTTTCTCTTAGCTGCCAAGGCGCAGGCCAAGGAACGCGAAGGAAGAGCAAATATATGATTTATGATTTGAGGATGGGAGGCTGGATATCGGAGGTTTTTTCTTCTTTTAGAATGTAGTGCTTAAAGCCAAAGGCTGGCGGAAGGGAAGAATGAATGCGGTGCGGGAATCCAACTTACACAGGTGCAGGAAAGGCGATTTGTTTGCCCTTGCAAGGATTATTTTCAGAAATTTGAATTTTTTAGGGGGGGGGAGTGGCGGAGGATAGCCGTCCCGGCTGTCTTGGCCAACAGAGCGTCCCGCCTGTTGGAATTCCGCCACGGAGATGAGGCATTCCGGCACGGAGCGGGACGCTCCGGGCACGGTCTGGCGCAGGATGCTCCAGCTACGCTGCGATTTCTCCAGCTACGCTGCGATTTCCGAAGCGTCACTTCAATTCATCAAGGTGGTATCGCTCGCGGTTTCCAGGATAACGCAGCAGGGCCGCCGATTTGTGATCGGCGGCCCTGGGAATTATACAACTGTCAAATCAGAGCACCGGTCTTATGGTGTCACGACGACAATGAGGCGCGCGAATTTCTTCACGTCGCTTCCTTTGGGAATGGTCACGGTGATTATGTCATCCGCGGCTCCACCTTCGGTGACAACGACGCCGGCACTCGAGGTGGCGCCGATGGGGTAGCCGGCAATGGAGGTCCAATCGCTTAGGTCGGTGCTGACCTGGACCAGCAGGCTCACGTCAGGGGTTTCCGCAATATCCGTGCGGGTGAAGGTAAGTACCAGGTCGGTGCCGACAATACTGCCCGTGGGTCCGCCTTGGTTGGGGTAACGCGGGTCGGAGCCGTGGATATACTCATACGCATTGGTCAAGCCGTCGTTATCGGGGTCGGCATCGGCGGCTGTGTTGGTCAGTGGCGGGGAGGCGGCGGCGTACCCGGCGGCCCAAGTGGCGTAGGAAGCGGTGGCTCCGGCGGCGGTCCACTTAAGCTCCAGATCACTGCCATTGACGACCGTCGAGAACGCGCCTTCGCCCGTGATGGTGTTGCCAGAGCCCACCGGCACTTCGTTGACGAAGATGTCGATGTTGCTGATGTCAAACAAATTGCCCGAGCTGACGCCACCAACGATGAATTTCCATGTCTGTGGACCGTCCCAGAAGGCATTGGTGAAATCCGTGCCGGTGGAGAACTTCAGGTTGAGGTTCGAGCCGGTGCTGGCGGTGCTGTCGATGGTGGTCGTTCCGGTGACGTTGACCACGTCCCAGCTTGTGCCGGAGACGCCAAACGCGTTACCGGCGGTGTGTTCCCAGTTCAAGATGCCGCCTGCGCTGATGGTCAGCCCGGAGCCGAAGCTGATGGGGCCGGCGCTGGCACCTGGGGACAGGGTATTGCCGGGGGTGACGGTGACGCTGGGAGTGATGGTGCCGGTACCGCTGAGGGTGCCGCCGGTAGCGCTGAAGGAAACCGGCTGCGACAGGGCGGTGGTCGAGTTGTACTTGAAGTTTGCCGCGCCAATCAAAACCTCACTGGTATTGTTGATGGTACCGGTCGATGCGACAGTGAGCGTGCCGCCGCTGACATTGGTCGTGCCGTTATAGATGTTGGTGTTGGTGAGGGTCAGCGTGCCAGCGCCCACTTTGGTAATGCTGAACCCGCCGCTGACCACCCCGTCAATGTTGAGATTACCGTTGCCGCCGAGCATGCTCGCCGACGTGAGCGTGACCGGGCCGCCCACCGTGCCCGTGCCGGTGCTGGTGATCAGCGCCCCAATGCCGCCGACTCCGAAGCCGCCCACGTCGAGGGGTTCGAGGCCGATATTGGCCTGCACGTCGAGGGTCGCCCCGAGGTTCCCGGTGGTCGTGCCGGAGCCCGCGAAGAACCCCACGGCCGTTTTCCCCGCAGTGGTCCCGAGCGCCGAGGAATTGGTGCCCACGAGCGTGCCCAGAATAACGGTTGTCACGCCGTCGTAGGTGTTATTGCCGGAGAGGAGCAGCCTCATTTTGGCTTCAATATCGGCCGGGCCGTCTTCCACAAGGACGGTACGAGTTCCTGCCCCGAGGTCGATGGGATTTTGCAAATCCACCGTATGGGTGGCGCTGGAGGCCCCGAGATTCAGTTGCTTGCCATTGAAGCCCGGGTTGGCGGCCCAGGTGACTGAGGTGGGGATCCCTGCGCCGCCGAGATTCACCACCCGGTCACCGCCGTAGGCCGCCCATCCGCCTGCGTTGTTGAAGAAGACGCCTGTTACCGTGCCCGACGTTGCCAGGCTGCGGGTGAAGTCGCCAGAAGCAACAGTCAAGCCGAGGACAGCGTTGCCGCCGTTAAACGTCAAGGCGCTGGTGCCGCCGGCCGCGCCGATGCCGCCGGGCAGGGCGGTGGCGTGATCGAGCCTCAGGACACCGTTGGTGATCGTGGTCACGCCGGTGTAGAGGTTGGCGCTGGAAAACGCCCAGATGCCATTATCGTCCTTGGTGATGGACATGATAGCGGCGCCGGCGTTGCCATTGATGATGGGATTAGAGACGATCCCGAGGCTGAGGTTGTTCCCGTTGTTGTTGGCGCTTCCGGAGGATGTGCCGGCACCGCGGAGGGTGATGGTGTTGGTTGCCGTATTCGCGAGCGTATTAAGGGTGACCCTTCCGTTGGTGGCCCTGATGATCGCATTGCCCGAGAAGGTCGCGGTGGTGACGGTGACGTCTCCGCCGAGGACCACATCCTGATTGGTGCCCGTGAGGCTGGCCAAAGTCAGCGGGATGCCGCCCACCAGTGTTGCGTTGCCGGTGAGCGTAGCTGCGCCCAGATTGAGACTGCTGCCCGCGCTGCCGGTGGCGGCAAACCTGAACCCGCCGAGCGAGGAGGCGCCGAGGGTCAGCGCGGTGCCGGGGGTGTTCACGTCAATGATGCTGTTGTCGGCCGCGAGGGTGAAGCCGCGGTCGGTGGCAGTGGTGCCGCCGGTGTATTGGAGCGTGCCGCCATTGAGGACCAAGCCGGCCGCGCCAGCCGCGAAATTGCCGATGCTGCTGTCCAGCCCGCCGTTCTGCAGGTTCGATACCTGGAGCACGCCGCCGCCGGTGACGGTGGTCACGCCGGTGTAGGAATTGGCGCCGGTGAGGGCCAGCGTATTCAGGCCGAGTTTGTTGAGTCCCAAGGTGACGCCCACCGGGTTGGCGATTACGCCGCTGTAGGTTTGGACGGCAGAGTCGTAGAATCGGGAGGTGACGGTGCCCGCAGATCCCGAGGCGACATTGACGATCGACGCGTTCGTGGTGTCGATTCCGAGCGTGATGGTGCCCGCCGCGTAAGTGACCGGGGCACCCTGGCCGCCGACTCCGGCCAGCAGGCCGCCGAGCGTGCCAGCGCCGGTGGTCCCCGTCGTCCACTCCCCACCCACGCCCACGTTGACCGCGAGGGTGGTGCCGGCTCCGACCGCGACGGTTCCGACGGCGGGCATCGAGACCGCTTTCATGAACTGCAACGTGCCGGTGGTGAGGGTGGTGCCGCCGGTGAAGGTGTTGGCTCCGCGGAGAGTCCACCAGCCGCCGCCGACCTTGGTCAGCGTGCCGGCACCCGTGGTGATGGCGCTGTCGATGCGGTTGAGAGCGCTGGTGCCGCCCAGTTCCAGATTGAAGCCGCCGGTGATCCCCCCGGAGTTGAGCAGGATCGTGTTGTTGTTGCCCACGATGCTGCTGTTACTGCCCAGCGTAATCGGCCCCGCATAGGTGCCGTTCTGCAACGCGCCGCCGCTGCTGACGCCCGTGCCGTTGATCGTCAAGGGATTGGTGTTGAGAACTTGCTGGTTGTGCATTGCCCAGCCCGATGGGGTTGCCGAGCTGCACGGTTCCTTGACTGATCGTGAACGTCGTGGAACCGCTGCCGAAGCTGTTCGCCGCGTTCAGTTGCAGCGTGCCGGCACCCACCTTGGTGAGGTTGAAATTCCCTCTGAGCATGCCAGAACGGGTCTGGTCGGTGGAGTTCAGAATCAAGCCGCCAGCACCGCCGATGCTGCTGTCGCCGAGCATGACCACCGTGCTGTTGACCGTGCCGGTGCCGGTGCTGCTGATCAGTGCGCCGCCGGTGGCGATGCCCGTGCCGTTGATCGTCAACGAGGCGTTGTTCATGGTCTGGCCATTCAGGTCCAGCACCGCGCCGGTGCCGGCCACGCTGACCGCTCCGGTGGTGCGGCCCAGCGCCGTCCCGTTGTTGAGCTTCAATGTCCCGGCGGAAACCGTGGTGTTCCCGGCGTAGGTGTTGGCGCCGGAGAGCGTCAGCACGCCGGTGCCGGCCTTGGTGAGGGAATACTCCCCGCCGAAGTCGCTGACCACGCCGCTGACGGTCAGGTCGGTGTTCACCGTCCAGGTCTGGCTGGCCGCGAGGCCGACCTTGGCGGAGATAGAGTGGGTGCCGGTGCCGCCGGACGTGATGCCCCCGGCTTCAAGGACGAGCATGCTCGCAGGAGTGCCTGCTGGTACAGCTCCCGGCGCACTCGTGAGCGGAATCGATGGTCACGTTGGAGTTATATTCCGGCAATCCGGCGGTGAAATTGCCACCCGCATTCCACGAAGCAGCCGTAAGGGTGGTAGCGGCGGGACCCGCCGCCACCTGGGTGGTGGTCAGCTTGAGGGCCGTGGCGGTGGAAGCGGTCAGCGAGAACGTCTGGCCGAAGGCCTTGGTGGTCTCGAGCTTGAATTTTGTCGCGCCTGCGTCCAGGGCGGTGCCGGATGCCGCGGTCATGATGTCATAGGTTCCCGCCGTGAGACGGTTGGTCGCGCCGCCGAGCTGGTTGGGGACAACCACACCAGCGCCGCTGGTCCCCATGTTGGCACCATTGGTCACGGCGATCACGTCCGTCGTCGTGCCACCTGCCGCGAGGTCAAACACGAGGTTGTTCGCATTGGCCGCGCCGGCGATGTTCAGCCCGGTGCCGGGCGCCGCCAGAGTAAGGGTGCCGACCGCGCCGTTGCCCAGATCAATGCGGCTGGTGCCGTTTAAGGTGACGGCGCCGTTGATGGTGCCGGTGCCGCCGATGCCAGCCGCGTTGTTGACCGCCACGGCACCACTCGAAACAGGCGTGGAGCCGTTGATTCTCAGCAGGCCGCCGTTGACGGTGGTCGTGCCGGTGTAGGTGTTGGTGCCGCCGAGGTTCCAAGTGCCTCCGTCCTCCTTTTGGACGTTCAGGCTAAAGGCTTGGTTCTGGCTGACCGCCCCGGAGACGGTGCCGGTGCCGATGCCCCGGAAGAGGACATTCTGGTTGGGGAAAATGTCGTTCACTTCGGTGAGCGACGCGAGGGTGAGCGTGGAGTTGCTGGTAATGTGTCTATCCCCTGCACCCTCCCCGATGGTCGTCGCGCCCAGCGTGAGGCTGCTGCCGACGGTGCCATTGACGATGAAGGCATAACCGTTTCCACCGAGTGCGGAGGCGCCGAGGGTCAGCGCGCTGGCGGAGTCCACGTCAAATACGCTGGCACCCTGGAGGGCAAAGCCGCGGTCGCTGGCAGCGGTGGCACCGGTGTAGCGGAACGCACCGCCAGTGCCGGTAGAGAGGAGCAATCCGGCCGTTCTGGTCGGGGTAACATCCACCGTGGAGCCAGCCGTCGCCCAGGCGCCGATGCTGCTGGCCACCCCGGCGTTCGCAATGCTCGATACCGAGAGCACGCCGCCGAAGGCGGAAGTCACGCCGGTGAAGGTGCTGCTGGCGTTGGTGAGGGTCGTAGTGCCGTTGCCGCCCTTGGTGAAATTGAAGTAGTTTTCGGTGGTGTTACCGAGGATACCGCTGCCGAGGAGGCCGGCATACGTGCGTTGGAAGTACTTGGAATTCGGACCGCCGAGGATGAACCGGCCGCTGTTGGCCCCATTGCCGAGGTTCAGCGTGGTAAGGGTGCTCAGCGTGCCGGGAGTGGCGGCCGTGCCGGTCAATTGCAGGGTTCCGTTGCGGACATCCGTGAAGCCGGTGTGGAGGGTCGCGCCGCTGAGGATCACAGTGCCCGTGCCTTCCTTGATCAGATTGGTGAGGGCAGTCGCCTCAAGGACGCCGCCGGACACGGTGAGCGGATTGGCGCTGTTGTTCGTCCAGGTCTGGCTGGCGCCGAGCCTGATATTGGTGGCGATGGTGCTGGCCGGGACACCGATATTCATCGTGATGCCGGTGGCGGGATTGGCCGGGGTGATCGTCAGCAGATAGGGATCGGCGTTCAACCCCAGGCCGTTGGTGGTGTCCGCGATCGTCAGCGTCCGGATCGTCATGTCCGCGCCCAGCCTCGTGCCGGTGGGGGGGCTGATGACAGGGGCATTCGAGATGACAACGTCTGCCCCGGCACCTGGCACCAGCGGCGTGACGGGTCCGCCGAGGACTGCGGTCCAGTTACTGTCTGGCGTCGCAACATTGCCGTTCGAGGCGGCCCACACATTCGTGATACCCGGCGTCGCAGTACCCTGCCAGTAAACAGGGCCGGCCAAGGCCGGTTGGCTGGTCACGTCGATGGTAATCAACGCGGGACTTACCGCCAGGTTTGACAGGGTGAAGTTGGTGGGATTCATGGCGATGGGAGTGTAGGCAGCGCCGTTCAGCGCACTGCCGGCGCCACCCTGAACCAAGGTGTAGGTGGTAGCCGCCAGTCCCACAGCGGGGGTGAACGGCGTCCCAAAGACCTGTAATGCAACATTGCCGGTGGCGCTCGCGCTGCCTGCCACATTGATCATGGCGCTGGCGGGCAATGCGCCGAGCGAGGTGCCGAGGGTGGCGCCGGCTCCGCCGGTGACGGCCAGCGTGCCGCCGATGGCCAGCGGCGCATCGGCCGCCGCCAGGTAGCTCAAGCCGGTTCCCGCTGCGA
>JAPLUJ010000246.1:0-5401 GCA_026397695.1 Verrucomicrobiota bacterium
AGTCCCGCCGGGCCGGGTACATCCTGATCACACCAAGCCCCTGTATCGAAGCCTTTCTGCTCACTCTCCTCGGCCGCCCGTGTCCTTCCGACACCGCCGCCTGCAAGCGCGCCTTCGACGCCATGCTGCCGCCTCCCGATAAATACGATTACCGTGCCTACGTCCGCCACTTCCCCAAAGAATTGCTAGATGCCGCCCGCCACCTCTTGCTAGACACCCTCCGCTCGGCGTTCACACGCTCCTGTTAGCCACTGCCATGTCTGAAGAATCCCTCACCCTCAAACAACTCCGCGCCCTCGACGAGGCGGGCGACAAGCCGTTTTTCATCTGCCTTGAGCGCTCGCTCAACACCACCGCCAAGTGGAATCTCAATCACCTGCTAGGCAAGCGGGCCTTTCCTCCACAGTTTCCTGGAACTCTCGAATTACCCGATACTGCAAGACAAGGGCACCATCAGCGCACTGGAAGCCAAACTCAAGGCCGAGGGCGAATACGCAATCTACCGCCAGCGCCAGGACAAGGAGTATCTATCGGACTTCGACCGCGAGATCAAACGCATCGAAGGGCAAAAGCCATGATCCAGATGCTTTCCGCACATGCAACTGCCCGTCCATGAAATCGCCGCTGAACTCCGCGCTGCGGTGGCCGCAGGCGATCGTTCCCGCTTGCTGCTCAAAGCCCCGACGGGTTCCGGCAAATCCACGGCGGTCCCCGGCATGCTGATAGATGCCGGCATTTCCGGCATGATCCTGGTGATCCAACCGCGACGCATGGCCGCCCGCCTGCTCGCCGGTTGGGTCGCCAAACAACGCGGCGCAACCCTCGGTCGCGAGGTCGGTTATGCCGTGCGCTTCGATGCCAATTACCGCGACGACACGCGCCTGCTATATCTAACCGACGGGGTGTTCCAGCGCTGGATCCACGACGACCCCGAACTCCATGGCGTGGGGGCGGGCGGCTCGCGGTGGACATCGCGCTGTCGCGGTGCCTGGATTTGCAGGATGGCCCGCGCCCGGACCTGCGGGTGGTGGTGATGTCCGCCACCCTCGAAACCGCGGGCCTCACGGATTTCCTCGCACCCGTCACCGCGCTTGCCGCCGGCGGCAGGATGTTTCCGGTGGAGATCCTCTATCGGCCTGATAGACCACCGGTCAACGACCGCCGTGGCGGCCCGCCCCGCGAAATCCCGGTGTGGGAAAAAATGGTGGCCGTTTGCCGTGAGGCGATGGTCATGCCGGATGCCGGCGACATCCTGATGTTCCTGCCCGGCACCCATGAGATCCGCAAAACCATCGAGTTGCTGGAGGCCGGATCTATCAGCCGCGGTTGGGACGTGTTCCCATTGCACAGTTCATTGCCGCCCGCAGCGCAGGAAGCGGCGATCACTCCCGGCCCGCAGCCGAAAATCATCGTTGCCACCAACGTCGCCGAAACTTCTCTAACCATCGAAGGCGTGTGCACGGTGATTGATTCCGGCCTCGCCCGCATCGCCGCCTACGAACCGCGCCGCGCCATCAACACGCTGCTCATCAGGAAAATCTCCCGCGCCGCCGCCGAACAACGCGCCGGCCGCGCCGGCCGCACCGCTCCCGGACGTGCCTTCCGCCTGTGGAGCACGGCCGATCACGCGCGCCGCGCGGAATTCGAGGCACCGGAAGTCAACCGCGTGGATCTATCCGAAGCGGTGCTGTTGCTCAAAGCCGCCGGCGTTGCGGAAATCCGGGATTTCCGCTGGTTCGACGCCCCCGCCGAGGCGGCCCTCGTCCGCGCCGAACATTTATTACACGACCTCGGCGCGCTGGATGCGTCAGGCAACCTCACCGCGGAAGGCGCGAGCATGGCGGCGCTGCCGTTAGAGCCGCGGTTTTCCCGGCTGATGCTCGCCGGCCACGAACTCGGCTGCGTGGCGGAAACCGCGTTCATCGCCGCCGCCGTCCAGGGCGAAGGCGTGTTTTCTAACAAGCGCGGCGGCGTCGGCCGCAAGGATTTCCTGTTCGCCGACGACGATTCGGATTTCGCCGGCGAATGGCGCGCCTTCGATTCCGCAGCGGCGATGAACTTCGACCCGCAGCGTTGCAACCAACTCGGCATCCTCGGCCGCGGTGCCCGCGAAACCGCCCAGGGCTTCGACCGCCTCTGCGCACTGGCTAACCGCTTCGGCTGGCTCTGGCAACCGGTGGATTTCAAGCAACGCCGCGATGCCGTCGGCCGCGCAATGCTCGCCAGCTTCAGCGACCAACTCGCCATCCGTTTCAATCAGGGCACGCTGGCCTGCCGGCTCGTCGGCAACCGCCGCGGCAAACTCGACGAGGAATCATGCGTGAAAAACGCCCCGGCCTTCGTCGCCGCCGAGATCACCGAAGTCGAGGCCCGCGACATCATCGTCCACCTCCGCCGCGCCACCGCCATCAATCCCGCCTGGCTCTCCGAACTGTTTGCCGACGATCTAACAACCACCGACGGTGCCGCGTGGGATGAAACCCGCCGCCGCGTGGTCGCCCGCAAGGAAACCCGCTTCCGCGATCTGGTGCTGGAAACCCGCGAAAGCGACCACGGCGTGAACCCCGGACAAGCCGCGGAAATCCTCGCCGAACACGTTCTAACAGGAGAACTCGTGCTGAAAAACTGGGACCATACCGTGGATCAATGGACGGCCCGGCTGGAATTGTTAGGAAATACCATGCCGGAGCTCGGCATGCCGGGTTGGTCCGACGCCGACCGCGCCGGTGCCATCGCGCAGATTTGCCATGGCGCGGTGAGTTACAAGGAGATCAAGGAGGCCAACGTCTGGCGGGTCCTCCACGATTGGCTCAGCCACGCCCAGCGCGCGGCGTTGGATGCCTGTTGCCCGGAGCGCATCACCCTGTCTAACGGACAGTCCGCGAAGATCACCTACGCAGCGGGCAAAGACCCGTTCATTGCCCTGCGCGTCGCGCATCTTTTCGGCGTCTGGGAAACCCCCACCATCGTCCGCGGCCGCGTCCCGCTGTTAGTCCACATCCTCACCCCCGGCCAGAAACCGTGGCAAATGACCAGGGATCTCACAGGCTTCTGGGCATCCGGCTACGCCCAAATGAAAAAAGAAGTCGCCGGTCGTTACCCCAGACACCCGTGGCCGGACAACCCGCAGGAATGGCAGCCCGCTCCCCCCAAAACCTAACACACACGCGGCATCGCGCCAGGATGTTCGTTGTCCATCCTTCAGACGGACTCTTCCCTCGACATGACCACGCAAATGCGGCCTATCGTCGCTAGAAGTTGAATTTACAACGAAATAACTTGTTCATGTGGTGCGGACAGCTACGCTTGCGCAAGATGATGCTGGCAGAGCACCCATAACTGAAGAAAAAACGCAATTCACATAACTTCATGAAAACGTTTATCCTATCACTCATGGGCGGGTTTCTGGTTCCGGCAGTGCTGGCGGAGGAGACCGCGTCGATCACCGCCCGGGAAAATGTCTGGACGCTGCGCAACGCCACCTTGCAGGCGGTCGTATCGTTTGCCGATGGCAAGCTCCGCATGGACGGCTTGCTAAATCGCGAGGCGAAATCGGACTATCTGCAAGGACAGGCCACCGCGCCGTTGTTCACCCACCAACTCGACGGCGTGACAATCACTGCGGATGACGGCGGCTGGACGCTCGATGGAGCGGCCACGCAGGATATCGAATTGTTTGGCAAGTCGTGGGGCAAACGACTGGAAATCACCATCTCCCGCAAGAATCCCGCCAGCTTTTCGTCGCGGCAGGTCTTCGAGATCTACCACGGCCGGGCGGCCCTCCGCTATGCCTCGTGGGTGCGCAACGCGACCGCCAAAAAGCTCACCATCAACGCCTCCGAGGTGCTGCGCCTGAACCTGCCCGACCGGCCGCACACGCTGGCCTTCGTCGAGCGCGTCTTCACCTGGCGCGAGACGAGCACCGGCCTGAGCCGCGGCGGGCGCAATGCCATCGTGCGTTACGATTCAGGCGACGGCTGGTTCTGCGCCCCCGAAAACAATTGGGCCACTTCGCTCACCGAAGGGCAGAACAACGCGAGCCCCGATGAAAAATTCCTCGGTCTCGATATCTTTGAAAATGGCACGGGCATGCGGGTCGCGGTCAATCCCAAGGCCGTTCAACTCACCCTGTTTCCTAACGAGGAAAGCGAGTGGTTTGCCGTCAACTTCGGCGTCTTTTCCGGCGATATTCTGGATGGACGCATGGCGGTCGCCGAACACTTGCGCCAGCGCTTCAAATTCCATGACCCGTCCCGCATCCTGTCCGTCAACGATTGGCAATGGGGCGTGCTGCGCAAGAAACGCACCGACGCCAACTACCGCGACATCGTGATTCCCAAAGCCGCCGCCGCAGGCTTCGACCGGATCCACATCGATGCCGAATGGTATGTCGAGGACGGCACCGATCCTGCTAGAAACTGGGCCGACATGAGCTCGTTGTGCGATTTCATCGTGGCGCAGGGCATGCAACCCGGCCACTGGTTTCCCATCCAGGGCAAGGGTGGCAGTTGTGTCTTGTGTTGGTACAAGGGCCATGGCCGCGATGCCGCCGACCCCGCCACCATCGACCTCAAACTCAAACAAACCGAGGAAACCCTGATCGGCAAATATCACAGCGTGTGGGGACAACTCGATTGCGGCCTGCTGTGGAGAACCGACAAGGAAACGCCATACTCGCATCCCGGCGATTCGGTCTATCGCAAATTGTTAGGCATGCGCCGGTATGTCAACACCATCACGCACAAATACCCCAACTATCTGCTACACATAACCTGCGAGATCGACAATCCGGGCTTGGGCAAAAGCAGGCAAAACACCGGCCTCGCGCACCTCGGCGACAACGCCATCATCGGAACCTTCAACCGCGCGGAAACGGGTGATGATGTCCGCGACTTGTTCTCCTCGTTCGGGCAATTCCCGTTGGAGGGTGAGTTGTCCACGCCCGGCGGCGATGGCGGCAAGGAGACGTCCTGGGCCGATTCCCCAATGTGGTATTATCAATTCCTGATAGCCCGCCATACCAGCATCTATTCGTGGCCGGGCGATTGGTCGGATGCATCCATCGCACATTTGCGGGTCTTCAATGACTGGCGGAAAAACCCGCGCATCAAAGCCGTCCTCAACGAGCCGTTCCGCCCGGTTTTCAACGGTCCTGATTGGCTGAAAAACGAAGGTCCGTGGGCATGGATGTTCACCGACAAACAGCGCACGCAGGCGCTGCTGATCGCGCTCAATCACCTGAACATTTCCCAACAGAATGCCTTCGCCGCGAAACCGCGCTGGCTCGACGCCGGTAAGACCTATCTCATCGAGGAAATCACCCAAATCCCTAACGGCAGCTTCGCATATACCTATCGGGGTGAAGCCACCGGGGCGAAACTCAAGAACGAGGGCTTGCCCG
>JAPLUJ010000246.1:5418-10197 GCA_026397695.1 Verrucomicrobiota bacterium
CGTCGATCTGAATGCCGGCAGCGAACATTGCGCGGTGTTCTGGCTCCAGGAAAAAAAACCGTCCCATCCGCAAGTGCTCTATGCCGACGCCGGCGTGCTCGATTACAGCGAAAAACCGTCCGCCGCCGGACTGACCGTGGAGGTGCATGGCCGGCCTGACGCCAGCGCGCGCCTGATCGTTTTCAAGCCCGCCAGGAACGATGTCGAGAACCGCGCCATCACGCTCGACGCGCAAGGCCGTGCCACCCTCACTTTTGACCCCACAACCCTATCTCCAAAATGAAGAACACGCTGCAATCGCAAGGCAACCTCTGGTATGTAATCGGAATCTGTTTGGTGGCCGCTCTCGGCGGATTCCTGTTCGGCTTCGACATGGTCGTGGTGTCGGGCACGATCAAACCGCTCACGCAACTGTTCCATCTCACCCCCTTCCAAGTGGGCTGGGCGACGAGTTGCTGCGTGTTCGCCTGCATTCCGGGCGCGGCTTGTGCGGGCAAGCTGGCCGACGTGTTGGGACGCAAGAAAGTGCTGCTCGGCACGGCGGTGTTGTTCGCGGTGTCGGCGGTCGGCGCCGGCTGGGCGGGCTCCTTCACGGCCTTCAGTTTCTATCGGATTCTGGGCGGTCTGGCAATCGGCGCGGCTTCGGGGGTGGCTCCGATATATATCGCCGAGGTCGCTCCAACACGCTTGCGCGGGCGGTTTGTCTCGTTCTATCAACTGGCCATCGTGGTCGGGGTTTCGGCGGCATTTTATTCCAACTACTTTCTGTTAGCCACGGGTGCTGATGCCTGGCGTTGGATGCTCACGGCTGGGGTGGTGCCGGCGCTACTGTTTCTGGGATTCATGTTTGTGGTGCCTGAGACACCACGTTGGTTGGCCAAGATGGGCCGGGATGAGGACGCGTTGGCGGTGTTGTCACGGGTGGACGGAACGGAATACGCCCGTGGCGAGATGGCCGTGATCCGCGAGACCCTGCAAGTGCGCCGTGGCTCGCTGGCGGATCTGCTGGAACCGCGGATGTTGCGCATTGTGATCATCGGCTCGTTGCTGGGGATTTTCTCGCAGATTTCCGGAGTCAACGCCGTGACCGTCTATGCCCCGGACATCTTTGAAAAGGCCGGCGCGGGCACCAGGGATTCACTGTTTCAATCCTCATTGATCGGGCTCACCTTCATTGTTTTCACCTTTGTTCCCATCCTGTTTGTCGAACGCTTCGGCCGCCGACCGATTCTGATCGTGGGTGTCAGCGTGATGGCTGTGGCATTGATGGGGTTGACCGGCCTGATGTCTGATGTCTCCGGCAAGCATAACATGCTGCTGATCACGTTGATTCTCGTTTATATCGCCGCGTATGCGAGTTCGATCGCCTGCCTGACATGGGTGATACTTTCGGAGATCTTCCCGAACCGCATCCGCGGCGAGGCCATGTCGGTGGCGAATTTGTGTCTGTGGGCAGCGAATTCCGTGTTGCTGCTCACGTTCCCGATCATCCAGGCCAAATTCGGTTTGGCCGCACCCTTTGCGGTCTATGCCACCATTTGTGTCATCATCGTGCTCTTCGTCTGGAAGTTCATCCCCGAGACCAAAGGCAAGTCGCTGGAGGAAATAGAAATCCAACTCGTCGGACTCCGGTCGCGGAAATACAATCCATTCTAACACCAAGGAAACCCAGTGGAACTCCAAGGCAAAGCGGATTTCGAGAGGGCGATGCAGCGCCTTGAAGCGTGGTTCGCCCACGCCATGATCGACCGCCCGCCGGTGCGGTTCTCGGAGCATAACTCCGACTTCGCGGGCACCCACACGCTGGCGGGCCGGACCTGGCCGGACTTGCGGACGCGTTGGTTTGACGCGGAATTCCAAGTGGACTATTTCATGGAATCCATTCGGGGGCGCACGTTTCACGGCGAAACATTTCCGGTATTCTGGCCGAACCTCGGACCCAATGTGTATGCCGCGTTTCATGGTGCGGATCTACAGTTCGGCGAAGTGACCTCGTGGATCTCGCATTGTGTCCATGAGCCGGCGGACGTGCAACGCCTGCGGTTCAGCCGTGACAATGTCTATTTCCGCAAGCTCGAGGAATTGACGCGCGTGGCACTGCAAAAATGCCCCGGCCGGTTCATGGTCGGCTATACTGATTTGCATGGCAGTCTCGACTGCGTTGCCGACTGGCGCGACCCGCAGGAGTTATGTTATGACATCATGGATGCGCCCGGAATGGTCCGCGACATGCTCAATATAGCCAACGCAAACTTCCTGCCCGTCTTCGACCACTACGACTGCGTACTCAAGGCACACGGCCAGATGTCCGTCACCTGGATGGGCATCCCGGCACGCGGGAAAATGCATGTAACCAGTTGTGATTTCACCAACATGGTTTCGCCGGAGATTTTCGACGAGTTCTATCTGCCCACGCTGTTAACGGAAGTGCGGCACATGACACACAATGTTTTCCACCTCGACGGCAAAGGCATGCTCCGCCACCTCGACCGGATTCTGGCCATCCCGGAGATCCAGGCGATCCAGTGGGTGCACGGCGTCGGTGCCGATGCGCCGATCCTGCAATGGCTGCCGGTCATCCGCAGGATTCAAGCCGCCGGCAAGGGCGTCATTGTGGACCTCCAGCTTCACGAACTCGAACCGTTCATCGCCGCCATGAAACCCGACGGCCTCTACCTCTGCCTCGCCGCACCCGAAGAAGACCAACCTGCCATTCTCAGGCGCTTGACCAATTGGTGATGCGCCGCGGGTGGCTCTTGTCCCTTGTCATCCAAATCCCGAAACAACCTGTCATGGATACACGATTTTCCATAGAGGATGAGGAACTTCCGACCGAACGCCGTTTGCCATTCTGGCAGAGAGTCGGCGGCGGAGCGTTGACCTTCGCCATGCTGTTTCATGTGATCCTGTTGATCATCGGCGCGATCTGGGTTTTCCAGACGGTCATTGTGCCGGGAAAAAATGCTGTCGATTTCCTGCCCGCTGGCGACGGCGGCGGCGGCGAACGTGCGGCCAATACCAAAGTGCAGCAAAAGAAACGCGCCCAGATCACCCCGTCCACCAATGTCAAACGGGTCTTCGCGGAAGGGGCCAAATCCACCTTTTCCATTCCCGATCCAGGCGATACTTTCGGCGAGATGTCGCCGTTGACGTCGTTGACCAGCGGCGGCATGTCCGGCGGCTTGGGTGGCCACGGCACCGGCAAAGGCTTCGGCAGCGGCAGTGGCAGTGGCAGCGGTCTGGGTGCGGGCAGTGGTGCGGGCAAATTCTTCGGCCTGATTCCCGATGCGCTGAAAAAGCGTTGTTCCAAGGATGATCGCGCTGCCCGCCTGCGCGAGAATGGCGGCACGGTCGCGTGCGAGGAGGCGGTGGTCAAGGGACTGCGCTGGATCAAGTCCCAACAGAAATCCGACGGCTCCTGGGGCAAATCTAACAAACCCGCCATGACCGGCCTCGCGCTGCTCGCCTATTTCGGCCACTGCGAAACCGTGGTATCCGCGGAATTCGGCGAATCCGCCGCCAAGGGCATCACCTATCTGATAGACATGGGCATGAAAAACAACGGCAAACTGGCGACCAATGCCAACACCCAGGCATTTTGTTATGAACACGCCATCGCTACCTACGCGCTCGCCGAGGCGGCCACCTTGTGCCAGGAAACCAAGTGGCCCCGTCTGGCGGACCTCTATGCGGTCACCCAGCAAGCCGGCCAGTATATCATCGACAAGCAACACCAGAGCGGCGGCTGGGCCTATCAATACGCCACCTATGATGGTCGTGCCGATGTCTCTATCGTCGGCTGGCAAATCCAGGCACTCAAGGCGTGCAGCCATGTGAAAGATGCCAAGTTCACTGGCATGGACGACAGTATTGCGCGCGCTCTCAAGTTTGTGAATTCCTGTCAGAACAGCGATGGTGGCTACTGCTACACGAAAGCGGGAACTGGCAATCATGGAGGTTACCACCCGCTCACCGGCGTCGGCATGCTGTGCAATCAAATGTGGGGCAAAGACAAAGGCCCGGAAGTCCGCAAGGCGGCGGACTATGTGTTGGAGAAATCGAAGTTCGATTACAACACAACTTTCGCGGATCTTTACGGCCACTATTACGAGTCCCAAGCCATGATCCAGCGCGGCGGTGCGGAGTGGAAAAAATATAACAACATGTTCCGCGACCAGTTGCTCGACAATCAGAATGCCGATGGCTCATGGAAGGTGCCCGGCGGTGGCAAGGCGATTCGGGGCGGCCCCAGCACTTACGTTTCTAACAAAGTATACCGTACCGCTCTCGGCACCCTGATGCTGGAAGTGTATTATCTGCTGGAAGTGTATTATCGGTTCCTGAGCACCGGCGGCGGCTCCCCTAACAAAGGACGCGCCGGACTTTCCGGAATCTGATGGGGTGCGATCGCCACGGACCGCGAGTCTCCAGACTCGCCAGCCAAAGTGCCGCAATACCCTGAGAATTCCGAAAAAAGATCTTTACAACACAGGGTTCCTGAGTCATGTCAGTAGTTGTTGAAGTAGAAAGGTATTGCCATGCACCAACATACTCATCAGGTCGTTGTGAAAGCTCCGGAAAAACGTCAACCGGGGGTCTGGTCAAAAATCGGCGGCGAAGCCCTCACCTTCGCGGTTGTTTTTCATGTGGTCTTGCTGATCATCGCCACCATTTGGATGATTACCATCAAGATACCCGTGTCTCCCACCGAGTTCATTCGCGGCGGGGAGCCTGGCGGCGGGGACCGCGGCGTGCAAACCGCCTCGCAGAACAAGAAAC
>JAPLUJ010000246.1:10237-10695 GCA_026397695.1 Verrucomicrobiota bacterium
AGAAACTCATGCACATCGCCCCGTCCCATGATGTCAAACGTGTTGTCGCCGTGGGTGCTCGTTCGAATTTAGCCGACATTCATCAGGGCATCGATCTCGGGGAACAGGATGTGTTGAAATCGCTCCCGGGCGGCGGCGGTCCGGCCGGCATGGGTGGCTCCGGCCTGAGTCTCGGTTTTGGTCCCGGCGATGGCAACGGCAATCGCTGGGGTGGCCCCAATGTTTCGAAACGGCCCTTCGGTCCTTTGCCCCCTGTCTTCAGCAAGCGTTGTTCCAAGGACGACCGTGCTGCCCGCATGCGCGCGAATGGCGGTACACCTGCCTGCGAGGACGCCGTGCTTAAAGCCCTGCGCTGGTTCAAAACCCAACAGAAACCCGACGGTTCCTGGGGAGACCAGCACAAAACGGCCATGACCGGCCTCGTATTGCTCGCTTATTTCGGCCACTGCGAAACCGTG
>JAPLUJ010000650.1 GCA_026397695.1 Verrucomicrobiota bacterium
ATTTCCCCCGACTCAAACCAAGCATCCGAATCCTTTGATTCCCAAGCGATCCATCGCCGCGGAGTGCTCGGAACCCTCGGCTTGGCTGGCCTCGGTGTGCTGGCATCCTCCATCACCGCGACGGCTTATCCCTCCCGGAGAAACGATGGCTCGGGGCCGCAAGTTTCGGTTCCCACGTCATCGCCGGACAGCTTCTCTTCCCCGGTTGCCTCCTCCGCTCTGCCGGATTTGCCCGAGGAATGGGCCGAGCGTCAAGGGCACTTGGCTAGCGATTATCTGCGGTATTTGAATGGTTTGCACATGCAGCGGGTATGCCCGAAGCAGGTTCTCGAAACCCATGCGAAGGCGAAAGCCTCCGTCTGGAATTCCCTGCCGCCAAAGGCGTGGTGGAACCGCATCGGCTACACGCTGCGCGTGGTGGACCGGATCGCCCGCGAAATGAACGTCGCGCAAGTGGAGGTCATTTCCGCCTACCGCTGCCCCGCCTACAACGCTCATTGTTCAGGTGCAAGGTCGGGCTCATGGCACCAAGCCAATATCGCGGCCGACGTGAAATTCCCCGTCAAAGCCTCGCAGGTGACCGCCACCGCCCGCGAACTGCGCGACCTCGGATTGTTCAAAGGCGGAGTCGGCGGATACTGGGATTTCACCCACATCGACTGCCGCGGCCAGAATATCAATTGGTAATTCTTGCGTGCGGGGAATTGTTATTTTTTTGGGGGGGTGTGGCGCGCAGGGGAAAGCCACGCATCCGGGGATCGGATGTCGGAAGACTGGCGGTGCCTCTATCGTATAACGAGACCTGGGGCTGAACGCTCGTAGAGCAAGCCACCAGCATCAGGGCGGGGTTCGGTGGTTTTTTTGAAAAAATCAAAGAAAAGGCAAATTAGGGCTTGTCAGGTTGGGTTTGCTCCGTATGTTCGCCGCCCCGCATTGCGGTCTGCCTTGTTTTAGACCAAGCAGAAGCAACCCACGGGACCATTTATCGGGTCAGCTCCGGAGAAAAGCTTCAACGAGGTTTCCTCGTCGTTGCTCCGGTTTTGCCCCGAGGAAAACCAGAAACACGCAGGAAATCATGCCCACCATCAATCAACTCGTTCGCAAGGGACGCCACACTCCGGCCGAAAAGTCGAAGTCCCCCGCTCTGGTGAATTGTCCACAGCGCCGCGGAGTGTGTCTTCAAGTGATGACGCGCACGCCCAAGAAGCCGAACTCGGCGCTGCGCAAAGTGGCCAAGGTGCGCCTCACCAACGGCTTTGAAATCATCGCCTACATCGGGGGGGAAGGGCACAACCTGCAGGAGCACTCGATCGTGCTGGTGCGCGGGGGCCGGGTGAAAGACCTGCCGGGTGTTCGTTATCACATCGTGCGCGGTTCGCTGGATACCCTGGGGATCGACAAGCGCCGCCAATCCCGTTCGAAATACGGCACCAAGCGCCCGAAACCGGGTACCGCAGCTCCCTCCAAGAAGAAGTAATCCACCGCCCTCAACCTTAAGACTTCCAACGCCATGCCACGCCGCAAGCGAGTTTTTGCCAAACCAGACCGCCGTGATCCACGCTATGACAGCGCCCTCGTCGGCCATCTCATCAGCAAGGTGATGAACGATGGAAAGCGCTCCCTCGCGCAACGCATCGTTTATGCCGCGATCGACCGCGCCAACGAAGGCATCGACACCGTCGATCCGCTGGAAGTCGTGACCCGCGCCGTGGAGAATTCCAAGCCGCGCGTGGAAGTGAAATCCCGCCGCGTCGGGGGTGCCACCTATCAGGTGCCGCTGGAAGTTTCGCCGGCCCGCTCCGAGTCGCTCGCGATGCGCTGGCTCGTCAACTACGCCCGCAACCGCAAGGGCACGCCGATGCACGTCGCGCTCTCCAACGAAATCAAGGACGCCGCCAACAATCAGGGCAGCTCGGTGCGCAAGCGCGACGACGTCCACAAGATGGCCCAAGCCAACCGCGCCTTCGCCCACTTCCGTTTCTAACCGCCTCCGCGCCGCCCGGCACACACTCGTTGTGAATCCTAACAGTCCTAACCGCCAATACGTGCTCGAACGCACCCGTAATATCGGGATTGCGGCGCACATTGACGCGGGCAAGACGACGCTCACCGAGCGCATCCTGTTCTATACCGGGATGATTCACAAAATCGGTGAAGTGCACGATGGCGGGGCGACGACCGATTGGATGGAGCAAGAACGCGAGCGTGGCATCACCATCACCGCCGCCGCCGTGACCACCGAGTGGTGGCAGCGTGCCGAGGAGGGCATGACCAAGCTTTTCCCTGAGGAAAAACAACGGATCAACATCATCGATACCCCGGGACACGTGGATTTCACCGCCGAAGTCGAGCGTTCGCTGCGCGTGCTCGACGGCGCGATCGTGGTGTTTTAACCGTCTGGCGCCAGGCTGACAAATACCACGTGCCGCGCATCGTTTTCGTGAATAAGATGGACCGCACCGGGGCCGACTTCAACCGCGTCTTCCACGAGGTGAAGGAAAAGCTCGGGGCCAGCGCGATCCGTATCCTCATCCCGATCGGTGCCGAGGACCAACTCATCGGCCAGATCGACGTGGTCAACCAAAAGGCGGTCTATTTCTCTGACGACGACACGCTGGGTTCCACCTATACCGTCAAGGATCTCGCAGGCGATCTCATCGACATCGCCAGGGAGGCGTATGATGAACTCATGCACGCGGTGGCCGACGTCGATGACGCAATCGCGGACAAGTTCGTTCACGAGCAGGTCATTTCCCCCACCGATCTCAAACAAGGTATCCGCCGCGCCACCATCGCCAACAAGTTGATCCCCGTCACCGGTGGCTCCGCCTATAAGAACAAGGGCATCCAATACCTGCTGGACGCAGTGCTCGATTACCTGCCCAGCCCGCTCGACATCCCGCCGGCCATCGGCATGGATCCCGATCACGAGGAAAGCAAAATCGAGATCATCACTTCCGATCACGAAAAATTCGTCGCCCTCGCCTTCAAACTCTGGGCGGACAAATATGTCGGCAAGCTGGTGTTTTTCCGCGTCTATTCGGGGGCCATCCAAAAAGGCGATACCGTTTACAACCCGCGCACCCGCCGTTCCGAGCGCGTCGGCCGGCTGATCCAAATCCAGGCCAACGAGCACAAGGACATCGATGCGTGTTACGCCGGTGACATCGCGGCGATGGTCGGCCTCAAGAACGTCACCACCGGCGACACCCTCTCCGCCGAGAAGCACGACGTGGTGTTAGAGCCGCCCACATTTCCGGAACCGGTGATTTCCATGGCGGTCGAACCGAAGACCAAGCAGGACCAGGAGAAGCTCGCGCTCGCACTCAAGCGCCTGTCCGAAGAGGATCCGACGTTCATGGTCAGGACCGACGAGGAAACCGGCCAAACCATCATTTCCGGCATGGGTGAGCTGCACTTGGAGATCATCGTCGATCGCCTCCGCCGCGAGTTCAAAGTCTCGGCCAACACCGGTGCCCCGCAAATCGCCTACCGCGAAACCATCACCCGCGCCGCCGATGGCGAAGGCAAACTGGTCAAACAATCCGGCGGCCGCGGCCAGTACGGCCACGTCATTCTCTCGATCAAACCTAACGAAAAGGGCAAGGGCCTCACCATCGAAAACAAAGTCGTCGGCGGAGCCATTCCCAAGGAATACATCAATGCCGTGTGCAAGGGCATCACCGAGTCGATGACCAACGGCATCATCGCCGGCTACCCGGTCATCGATGTCCATGTGGAAATCCTCGACGGCTCGTACCACGATGTGGATTCCAACGAAAACGCCTTCACCATGGCGGCCATTTTCGCCATGAAGGACGGCTTCAAAAAGGCCAAGTCCGTTTTGCTGGAGCCCATCATGGCGGTCGAGGTCTCCACTCCTGATGATTACCAAGGTGACGTCATGGGGGATCTGAGCCGCCGCCGCGGACAAATTCAAAACACCGAATCCAAGGGCAATCTGTCGATCGTGCATGCCAATGTTCCGCTCAAGGAAATGTTCGGTTACTCCACCGCCGTGCGCACCCTTTCCTCGGGGCGTGCCTCGTATGCGATGACCCCGTCGCACTTCGAGCAAGTCCCCTCCAATATCGTCGAAGAAATCGTCAGCGACCACTTCTGGTGATTCCTCGCCCTGCAATTCCACCACCTAACCGCCCCACACCCTCCACCATGGAAAACCAGAAAATCCGCATCCGCCTGC
>JAPLUJ010000542.1 GCA_026397695.1 Verrucomicrobiota bacterium
ACCTCGGTGCCACCACGGTATCCTCTGCGGTCGTGATTCACGTCGTGGGGAACCAGCCGCCCACCGTCGCCCTCACCGCTCCCGCGGATGGCACGAGCCTGATTGCCCCGGCCTCGACCACCCTCACCGCGACCGCCGCCGATTCGGATGGCTCGGTGAGCAAGGTCGAGTTCTTCGACGGCGCAACCAAGCTGGGCGAGGCGAGTACCGCTCCTTATGCCTTTGATTGGTCTAACATTCCTGTCGGAGGCCACGTCCTAACAGCCTTAGCCACCGACAACCTCGGTCTCGCCACCACCAGCGCCACCGTCACCGTCACGGTGACCCTGCCCACGGTGACCATCGCCGCCACCCGCGCCAGTGCGGGCGAGTACGGCACCGGTCGCACGCTGGAGTTCACGGTTTCCCGCACCGGCCCCACCACCAGCGCGCTGGTCGTGCCGCTCGTTGCCGGGGGCACCGCCACGGCGGGCACCGACTACTCCGGTTCTGTTAGCAGCGTGACGATTCCCGCGGGCAGCGCCGCGGTGGCCGTGACGCTCACCGTGCTGCCGGACAACCTGGTCGAAGGCACCGAAACCGCCACCGTTTCCCTCGGAACCAGCGCCGAGTTCACCGCCGGCTCGCCCGCCAGCGCCAACGCGGCGATTGCCGACAGCCCCGCACCCGGCACGCCCTGGAGTTTCGGCGTGATGGCCGACACGCAATTGACGGGTTACCCCTCCGGCGGCACCAACGGCGTGTCCACCGACATCATCGACGCGGTCAACCAGCAGTTCATCGCCCGGGGCGTTGACTTCGTCATCCAGGTTGGCGACCTGTGCGAAAGTGGTGGTGCCAGCCAGCTTCAGACCCGCCTGGATCACAACGCGGCGCTGACCGCCGCAGGCATCAAGTTCTTCGGCCTGCGCGGCAACCACGAGGGTGACGCGACCTCCAAGACCTTCTTCCAAAGCAACTTCATCCCGGGCGGCAGCAACGTGGAAGTGGCGCCCTTTGACAGCGCGAGTTATGCCGTCAATTGGAAGGGTTGCAAGTTCGTCCTGCTGGACTATCCGACATCCACCAGCACCAGCGCGATGGACAACGCCACGGCCTGGACCAGCACCGTGCTTGGCGAGATCGACCACAGCCAGGCATTCACGTTCCACCACAAGAACCTGTTAGGCCAGAACCACAAGGACAACCAGTTCGGCAGCGGCAACGATTCCAACCCGGCGCAGCAGAACGCCTTCCTCGCGGCGTTGCAGAACTACGGCGTGCGCTATGACATGAGCGGCCACGACCACATGAACCACCGTTCCATCGTCACCAGCCCGGACGGCTTGAGCAAGGTGCAGGAAATCATCTGCCAGTCCGACAGCACCAAGTTCTACATCGCCAGCAGCGGCTTCTCCAGCCGCGAGCAATCGATCTCCGACCAACAGTTGAAGATCGGCTACTACACGTTCACCGTCGATGGCCCGAAGGTGACCGGCAGGTACTACACCGCCGACAAGGACACGCCGGACTCCAACCAGAACGGCACGATCGTCGCCAACCCGGTGTGGACGCTGCAGGACACCTTCGGCTACAGCCTCAATGGCAAGCAGACGACGGTGCCCCGCGGCGGCTCGTACGCCGGCATTACGGACACCACCGCCAAGGCCGTCGCCAACGGGGAAACAGGTTACCAGGGCGCTGCCATGAGCATCCTGTCCGGCACCAACAGCATCACCGGCACGGCCGAAGGCAACCGCGCGGAGGTGGACGACCTCAACACCGGTTGGGCACCGAAATCCGGCTCGCTGGTCAGTGATGTCTTGTCCCTGTGGGGCATGAACAACGCGCTGGGCTCCGCCCAGACCGACACCTTCACGCTCTCGCTGAGCTACAACCCGGCCGCCTCCAATCCGCTGCTCGTCAGCCGCGACGGCGGCACTTGGGTCAACGCGGTGACCGGCAACACCGGCGGCACTCACAAATGCGTCGGCGACCGCCCGTTCAACGCCGCCACCGACACGCTTGGCACTTATGGTTATGACTCGGCCACCCACACCGCGTGGGCCGTGATCAACCACAACAGCGACTTCGCGGTCGCGCCCGGCACGCCGACCAACATTCAAATCGGAAGCAACACCTACGTCCAGTATTCGACAGGCCTCACTGCCAATACCAAGGTTTGGCTCAACTTTGACGGCAACCCTGACAATACACCGATTCGCGCCACGCAACGCTTCCTCGGCTATCATGAGGTGGATTACAAGGGCTTGGTTTCCGAGAAACTGCAATTGAACGCGGTCACGCCCACCACTACCGGCGGCGTCACCACGTATGATTACTCGACGCAAAGCAGCAAGAGCACCTATCTGGCCGGCTTCTGGGCCGACAAGAACCTGCCTATCATCATCGGTCCGGACGGCAAGGCATATATCACCGACGGCCACCACACCACCGCCGGCTACCTTGCCGCCAATGTGGCATCACGCTATATCATCCCGGATTATGAGCATGTTGTGATGGGCACCATTGTTGCCAACTACTATGATGCAGCCGCTTCGAGCCATCCGACGCCCGATGACACCTGGTGGCTGGCGCGCGAGAGTGAGAACAACACCTTGCTCTACGGCATCAACGGCAACCAGTTGACCCGCTCCGCCGATCCCGGTTACGCCGGATTCCAACCCATCCTGCCCAGTGTCCAGCCGATGCCCTTGATTCCTGGCAAGGCCGGCATGGCCGATGAGGCACTGCGCAGCGTGGCCTGGGGCATGGCCGACGGCATTGTCAAGTCGGCAACCAACAGCGGTGGCACCAGGCTGACTGGATATTCGAAGGCCTCCACCACCCACAGTGGCGATACCAACTTCGTCGAATTCTACTGGTGTGACTTCCTTCGCAACCGCATCACCTGGGACGACAGCAAGACCGGTTCGGCCCTGAGCACGACGAATGCCGATCGCAACCTCATCCAGGCGCCGCTGGGCTTCTACGCTGCGGTGGCCAATGGCATCGCGCTCGCGAAATCCGAGGTCTATCGGGACCAGTACGGCCGGACCTTGGCAGATTACAACAGCGACCTCTCCGCCCCCAATACCAAGAACTGGGCGATCGACTCGACCTCCAGCGGCCGCCTCGCCGCAGCCACGGATACCTACAACATGTATCTGCTGGACGACTCGAGCGTGGTGGGCGACATCACCCCCTCGCTGCTGTCACAGGCGAAGAACATGCTGCACATCGACACCAGCGCCGACCAAACGATCTCCGGCGTGATCGCCAACTTCGGCAAGTCGGTGGACATCAACAAGGGAAGCTCCATTGCCACCCAGTGGAAGGATGCCGTGCTGAACAACACGACCTATAACTCGACGCTGACCATCACCCCCGGCACCGGAAGAGTGACCTTCACCGGCGCGAACACCTACACCGGCAAGACGAACATCGGCGCCGGCACGTTGGCACTGGGCGCCACGGGCTCGATTGACTCCAGCGCCGGAGTCACGGTGGCAGTTGGGGCGACCTTCGACACGACAGCGAAGAGCACCTATGCCATGCCTGCGGGCCAGACGTACGCGATCAGCATCGATGGCACCGGCAGCGGTTCGAGCGGACGCATCAACGCATCCGGGTTGGATATCTCCAACGCCAGCGTCAGCTTCAACATCGTCAACCCGCTCGATGACACGGTCTATGTGATCGGCAGCTACACCAGCCTGACGGGCACGGCCTTCGCCTCCGTGTCGGTGCCATCCGGCTATGCCCTGAACTATACCTATAACGGCGACCAGATCGCGTTGGTGAGTTCCTATGCCGCATGGACCGCCGCCAATGCCTCCGGCCAGGACGCGGATCAGGACACGAACCACACCGGCGTGCCTAACGGCATCAGGTACTTCATGGGTGCCACCGGTTCGTCGCCGGTCGCCAATCCTGGCATTGTGAATGGCGCGGTCACCTGGCCGAAGAGCCAGCTGTTCCTCGGCACCTATGTGATCGAGGTTTCAAGCGACCTTGCCGCCTGGGAACCCGCCACCACGGACTACGCGAGTTATATCACGGATAACGGCACCTCGGTCGTTTTCACCCTGCCCCTTGTTCCCGGTAAAATCTTCACCCGTCTGCGGGTGACGCCGGCACCGTAACGGTAACAGCCGCTGGCCTCGCGCCCCTCCGCGCAGGCCAGCGGCCTCCTTCCAACTGACATTGCTTTTTCCCTGTTGGTGGTGCTATAACACATCTGCTGCGGGCTGGAACGGACATATCCCTGCCACGGCCGGCGGCAGATACTAACAAATATCACCCGACCCGCATGCAATGGCAACTGCTTGACGCCATCGGCCCGTTTTTCCGCGGGAACGGTCAGCGGCGGGTCAACTGGTCGAAAATCCCTTTCGATCAACTCGCGGTGGACGGGCC
>JAPLUJ010000568.1:0-2171 GCA_026397695.1 Verrucomicrobiota bacterium
ACGGCGCGGGCGTGGCCGGACAGACGCGTGGTGGCGCACGCGGTCACGGGGAACGGGTGACACAACTTCGGCGTCACCTCGCCCACGCTGGCGATGCGGAAGTGGATCACGATCTCGCCCGTTAGACCGGCGATCAACGATTCAACTTCATCCGGTTCGAGGCCCTTCGACCAGCGGACCACCCCGTCTTCGCGCCACGCCACACCGGCACCATGGGGATTGGCGCGGTGGCAGGCATCTAGCGTGGCTCTATCAGGGCGGATGTTTTCAGGGCATACAAGGATCACACACATGGCTTTGTTTTTTTGTTAGCCGCCAACAACGATGCCGGCGGTGGCGGGGATGGTGGTTTCGAGTTCAACTCCGAAGGTGATGGATTCGGCTTTGGGATCTTGCGGTTTCATCTGTGGATCTGGTTGGATATTGAGGCCGGTGAACCAATGAGTGGTGCGTTCCGACACCCTCCTTCCTGCCAGCCATCCGCGTCGTTTGTCGCGCACCATCCGCACGCCAACCCACACCATATTTTCACGCCATATTCTTCCGTTAGAATCCGCTGGCATGCGGATTGTACAGATCGCGGTTAGGAGATCATGCCCGCCTCGCGGAACGAGTAGTATGGACTTCTGCCGGGGGCTGGCTCGCCGACAATCACATGGTCCACGAGGCGGATTTGCAGCAAAGTCGCCGCCTCATTGATCCGTCGGGTAATGGCGTAGTCAGAGCTGCTAGGGCTCGCGTCGCCTGACGGGTGATTGTGCATGAGCGCGAACCCATACGCCCCTGCGGCAATGACAGGCCGGAAAACCTCGCGTGGCTGGCAATGGCTTTCGCTTACGGTCCCGAGGCTCACGCGGTGCCATGCGTAGGGCCGAAGCCGGGTGTTCATCATCACGACCACAACGCTCTCCTTGTCGGGTTCGTGGTCGGGCTGCGTGGCGATGATTTCCTGCCAGAACCTCAACAGGTTCTCGGGCGTGTCGGTGGTGATGGTGCAGGCGTCTTCTCTTACGCTGGTGACGGTGATGCGGTTGGTGCTGCCTGGTCGGTATCTCGGTGCTTTCATGTTTCTATCTGACCGGAGGGATGTGCGTTCCGGCATCATCCGCCATAGCAGCCGCCAGCGTCGTTTGTCGCGCACCATCCGCACGCCAAAGCGCACCATATTTTCATGCCATTTTTCATCGGACTAACCGATTGGCATTCGGAATGAACGGGCTGGGAAATGGCCGCACTACATCCTTGACATCCGGCTAGAAAAACTCAGGATTCGGTTTGAAAGGACAAACCGAAATCCCTCGGCCCTTAATCGACCTGACAACGATCCAGTTATCTCTAAATGCCGGACGAACCTCATGACGCGATTCTGGATCGCACTCTATTTCGAGTGCAGATTGCCGATTCATTTGCGCCACAGATCAACCTCCTGGAGCAGCTAGTAAACTACGGTACAAATCTGCTGCCACGGTGCTTCGTTAGTTCTGATCGAGGCATTCCGGACACCGTCGCTATCTTGGGTTTTTTGAAACACGCTGTCACGAGCCTAGACGCAATCCATATCCTGTCAAAAGAGGGTGCTACACTCGCGTGCTTTCCACACATTCGCTCGATTTTTGAAATTGACCTCTATCTTAAATGGATTTTTGCAACCGACTACGAGAAGCGTGCGACTGCGTACTTCGTGTGGAACATTCGGAGGAAGCGGTATTGGTTGAGGTGTTTTCTTCAAGGAACGCAGGAATACTCCGCGAATCTGGCTCACATGCAGGACGCCCCAGGGGGGATTCCGCAGATTCCACACACACAGCAGGAGATACAGGCAGCTATCGTACAGGAGGACGGGAAGCTGAATTGCCCAGAAACAGCCCACGTAAACAGCTTATTTGACCTGCATGTCACCAAAGCTGGAAAAGACGCTGAATGGTATCGCCCGTCAGGAGTCAGTTCGATTCGCGACATGGCCGCGCGCCTGGGTGAAGAGGCGATGTACAAAGTGTTCTATGCTCAGTACTCACAGGCAACCCACGGCCTTAGCCTCGACCATCAGCTTCATTTTAATGCCGCCAATAGAGAATTGATCTTCGACCACATTCGCACCTTGAATGCCCTTGATCAGGTTTTTCAGATGACGTTTACATACGCAATGCGGGTATTCCGCCTTAGCCTAGCAC
>JAPLUJ010000568.1:2180-2883 GCA_026397695.1 Verrucomicrobiota bacterium
CTTGACGCATTTTCGAGGAAGTACAGGCAGGAGTGGAAAGCACCTGCGCGTTCGATCCCGCGAGTAGTTAAGAGCGGTAGCACCTTCACAATCACGCCAAACCCAGGAGGAAACTAGCAAATCAGGGCCACCATCGTTCACCCATAAGCCACCCACCATATTGCCGCGTAATCAGGCGTAGGGGCACACGACCCCCGTGCAAGGTGTGTCTATATTACCGACCCTCACATCCATCATCCGCGTGTGTTAGACTACCGTTAGGCGCGGAAAGGCACCGTTGGCATGCGGATTGAACGGGCGACGATCAATACTCCTCTGGCAGTAAGACCGTGGTCATCTCGCGGTTCCATTCTGTGATAATGTAGAGACGTGCGCCGCAGCGGGTCCGGTAGCAACTCAGCAATCGGGTGCCATAGACGAGGGCGTCCTCGTTCGCCTGCTTGTCTTCGGCGCAGAGTTCCTCACCCCAATCGCCGCAGTGGTGACGGCGGAGGTAGGACGACAGATCCACGTCCAGCGCAAGGGCACCGGGGGTGTTTGCCCTGCTGGCCAGCTCGCGCCACCTAGTGTTCTGTCGCAGAAATGACTAGACACTCGATATTTCCCTTGCCATGATCCGGCATGGATCGAAAAAACAAGGGCATCACACTATCGGACGAACACCGGAAACTGCTTGAAGAGTGGGTTGGTGCGCACGGCACTC
>JAPLUJ010000437.1 GCA_026397695.1 Verrucomicrobiota bacterium
CTGTTTAAAAAAGCTAATATTTTTCAAAGGTGTAAACATTTCTTTTTTTAACAACGGCTTAACATCGTATTGGCGTAATTCGTGATTGGAAAATTCAATGAGAAGTTGATAATCATCAATGGCTTGTGCAGAAATTATTTTGGGGTAATTCATCTGATTTAGTCCAATGGCGGGAGTTTCTGAAATTGTTGTGTTGTCCACATTTTAAGTAATTCGGTTTGATGACTTGTTGCCCATTCAACAACTAATTTTTTCGCACGATTGGGTAAATCACCTTCTATCATTTCTAAGGTATTGATGTTGAAAAGCGCGTTATATTCACCGTAAACTACATGGAAATGCGGTGGTGGATGATCGCCGAAATACATCTGGATCACAATACCGTAAAAGCGCGAAAGCTCAGGCATGGACAGGCAGCTTGTGGAGAGTTGGAAAAACCTCTTCAGGACTCTTCCCGGTCAGCTTCATGTACAGCGCGTCAGGACACAGGTCAAGATCCCCAGGCCATTCTGGATGCCCCGCTTCTGCAAGGATCACCTGTTCGAATACACCAGGCCTCAACCACGCGGAAAACACTCCCCGCCCAGCATATGAAGACAAATCCACCTCGCCACACGCTCCGTCGTCGTATCGGAGGAATAGCCTGTAGCCGTCTTTCGGAAAAATCTCGGTGAGCTCCATCGGCGTTAAGCTACCCCTGCTTCACCAAATTGTCGAGCCTCATTTCTCTGAGTGAAAGCAGGACGATATAGAGTAAACACCTCCACTCTTCCCATTTTCTTCATCCGTGTAAATTCCTGAAATCAGTGGTCAAAATCTTCTCTTGCGATCCGCGTCCTGGTTGCAACCCCTGTAAAACGGGTGCTGAGTAGAAACCAAAAAATCAAAATTCAGGAATCAAAAATCAAACATCTCAAGCCGTAATGCATTGCCCGGCTCAGCCAATCGCCCTAGTCCGCTCTTTCATTCGTCATGATAGAACCAGAGCACGCCCAGCAGGCCCACCCCCACGCCCCAGAGCAGCCAGGCATTGCTGAATAAATACGGGTAAACCATCAACCCCACCCCGATCGCGCGGGGTTGCCAGAGGTCGAGCCTCTTGCCGTAGGAAAAAGCACCCCAGCCAATGGTTCCAAAGACGAGCCCCGCGAGAATGTTGTAGGGATTGAAATTGAAAAAGCTGCCCGCATCCGTGGCCGCTCCACCGAAGATTTGATCCGGATCCAGCGGCGACCCTGCGGCTATGCACCTCGCAAGCAGCGGGTAAGGATTGAAGCTGAAGTCCATCGCGTGTGAGGCACGGAAGATCACCCGTCTGACACCCACTCGCAAGACCTAATCCCAGGCATGCGCCCAATCATTCGATCAGGCGATGCTGGATGGCTTGGACCAGGGTACCTAGGTCCACGGGTTTGGCCAGATAGTCTTCGCCACCAATGTAAGCCTCGCCTCCCTGGGTTTCTTCATGCGCTACAATGGCCGTGAGGAAAATTATCGGCGTGTCCTTCAATGACGGGATTTCACGCAAGCGGGCGGCAACCTCGCCGCCGTCCATCTCCGGCATCATGACGTCTAACAGTATTAGGTCGGGTTTGAACTCCAGGGCGCTTTGGACGGCATCCGGGGCTTGGTTTACCTGGCGGATTTCGAAGGTGCCCAGCGCCTCAAGGTTGAGCTTGATGCCGCGCGTAATGCTCGGTTCGTCATCGATGACGAGGATGCGTTTCCTGTTCATGATAGTGATTTCGGTGTTAGGTTGAATGTCAAGGTGGCGCGAGCGCCGCCTTCCGAATGGTTGCCAAGCACAATGTTGGCACCGTGAATATGGAGGATCCTGCGCACAATGGCCAATCCTAATCCGGTGCCCTGGCCGGGGGGCTTGGTCGTATAGAACGCCTCGAAAATCTTGGGCAGGTGCTCCGGACGAATCCCCGGGCCGGTATCCTCGATTTCTAACATCACCCGGGGTCCGGGGTCGGAACTCACACCGCTCACCTCCTGCAACGAACTCCGCACGGTGAGCGTGCCGCCTATCGGCATGGCCTGCGCGGCATTCGTGAACAAATTGACGAAGACGTGCTCCAAGCGCGTGCGGTCCAGCGGCAACACGGGCAGATTCGCCTGCAACTCCCGCACCACTTCGATGCTATGTTTGAGCAACAGGTGCCGGACCAGATCGAGGGAGTTTATGACGAGCGTGTTCAAATCTTCGGGAACGAGATGCAACGGGCGGGGCTTGGAGAAGTCGAGCATCAAGTTGATGATATGGGTGGCCCGGCGCACCGCGTCCTTCATGTCCTGCAGCAACGAGGCCTCCGCATTGCTGGTCGCCTGGCGCTGGAGAAAGTAGTCGGCACCCATGCCCAGGATCATCAGCGGGTTCTTGACTTCGTGGGCCACGCCGGCGGCCATGCGGCCCACCATTTCCATCTTGGCCGCCTCAATGAGCTGCATTTGCGTCTGCTGTAACTCGGCGTTGACATGCCGCAGTTGTTCCTCGGCCTGACGGCGCTCCATCACCTCCTCGCGCAATTTGGCCGAGCGCTTCGCCACGGTCGCTTCGAGGTTCTTTTGCGTAAGCTCGAGCGTGGCCATCAACACGGCGACAAGCGCAAAGCTAACGCCCAGTGTCAGCGTGTTCCAAGCAAGCACCCAGGGATGGTCAAACAAGCTGTTCAGGAGCATCTCATGGCCCAGCCAGGCGGCGGCGCTGACCGCGGCGACGAACAAGCCGGCACTCCTGCCGCCAAACCACGCACTCCAGCAAACAGGTACCAGGTATAACAATGACACCGATATCTCCAAACCGGTGAGGTAATCGACGACGGCCACCACCAACACCATCCCCAGACTCACCGCCATCGTTGCCACGATTTTGCGGACACCTCGTTTTTCTTCCGGTAACGGTGCTTGCAGAGTTGGAGCGGGTTGTGGGTCCATCGCCGGGTATTATGTTAGATCACAATTGCACGATCCGGCCGGTGCGCACCGAGGCGTCGGCCGCCAGCACGATGCGCAGGCTGTTGACCGCATCGCGCAGATGGTCGGTGAGGTCGAGGTTTGCCACGATGGCGCGGTGGAAGTAGCGCTGCTCGCGGACGCACAGTTCGAGGTGGTCGGGCTCGTCCGTTAGATCGATCACCTCATCCGGCCGGGTAAATCCGCCAGCCGGGTTGAGCACGCCGGAGTGGACTTTGAGCGACTCGGTTTTGGTATGTGAACCGATGTCCGCTGACTTGGACGCGCCGCCTGCTTCCTTGGCCACAATGCTGACGCAGCCGTGCGGGCCGATGACATCCTTCACGAAAAACGCGGTCTCGCTCATCATCGGGCCCCAACCGGCCTCATACCAGCCGACCGAGCCGTCATCGAACACCACCTGCAACTGGCCGTAGTTATACATGGCGTCCGGCAGCTCGTCGGTTAGACGCGCGCCGATGGCGCTGACGCGCAGCGGCCGGGCACCGGTCATCTGACACATCACGTCCACATAGTGCACGCCGCAATCGACGATGGGTGAAATGGACTGCATCAGGTTGCGGTGGGTTTGCCACATCGCGCCGGAGCTTTGCTGGTTGAGGTTCATGCGCATGACCAGCGGCTTGCCCAGCGTGCGCGCCACTTCGATGAAGCGCTGCCATGATGGATGATGCCGCAGGATGTAGCCCACCACCAACTTGCGCTGCGCCCGCCGCGCGGCCTCCACCACGCTCTCTGCCCCGGCCACCGTGACGGCAAGCGGTTTCTCCACAAAAACATGACAGCCTGCAGTTAGAGCATGGAGCACCAGTTCGGCGTGGCTGTCCGGATAGGTGCAGATGGCGGCGGCATCCGGCCGCGTGGCGGCCAGCGCAGTGGCGAAGTCGCTGAACTCCGGCGCGCCGCCCAGCCTGGCGGCCAGGCGCGCGCGCGCCTCCGCATTGCAATCCACGAGGCCGGCGATGCGGAATCCGGGATCGTGGTGATAGGCCAGCGCATGGGATGATCCCATGTTGCCGCAGCCGCAGACTAACACATTCAACGGGGCGCTCATGATATGTCCTTTCCTGCCGGTGTGGCGGCTTGGGGTGGCGGATGGAAGAATACCGCCAGAACCGTGGCGGCCAACAGGGAAATGGCACACGGTATCAGGAACAACGCGTGGAAGTCCGTGAGCTTGTCATGGGTAAACACCACCTGCATCAACCAGGGACACAGCGAATTGGCGAGGATCACCCCGCACCCGAGAATCATGACGTTGAACAAACCCTGCGCGCTGGCACGCACGTCCTTGGGAAAATACGCGTCCACGAAGATATATACCGTGGCAAAAAAGAACGCATAACACACCCCGTGGACGATCTGCACGGCCACGATCAGCACCGGATACTGCGGCAGGAATGCATACACCGCAAACCGCAGCGCATGGCCCAACACCCCGATCACCAGCGTCACGCGCCAACCGAGTTTTTGCAGCGTGATCCCCAGCACCAGCATGGTCAGGATTTCCGCCACCTGGCCGATGCTCATAACCGGCATGATCCAGTTGCCCGGAATGCCCACCCCGCCCCGGGCCGCCGCAGTGCCGAGAAACGTCGCCGTCCAATTGAAATACGAGTTCTGGACAAACGCATCGGCAAACGTCACCAGCCACAATACCAACATGTATGGCAGACCTAACAACTTAAGCGCTTCCAGCCAGGCGAGTGGCTCCGCGCCGCCTTCGCCGCCACGCTTGGGAGGCGTGTGCGGCAGCGTCAGGCTGTAGGCGGCGAGCGCCAGCGAGGCGATGCCGGCGACGATAAACGTCCAACGGGTGGCGTGCTGGAGCGCGGCGCCGGTTAGGCCCGAGCCTAACACCGCGCCCAACCACGCGACCACCCCCTGCGGATGGGCGGCATGCACCATGTCCCAATCAACGAGGATGAATGTGAACGGCCAAGCCGCGAGAATCCAGCCGATCGTGCCGCCCATGCGGACCAGTCCGAAGTCTTGTTGCGGATTGCGCAGATGGGCAAAGGCGATGGAATTGGTGATCGACAGGGTGGGCACATAAAACAGGCAGTGCGCTAACATCAAACCGAAGAACGGCCAGAACGTCCGCACATACCCAAGTCCCAGAATCGTTAGACCGCCTATCAGATGGCTGAACGACAGGAATTTCTCGGCGGCGAAAACGCGGTCGGCAAACTGGTTGCTGAAAAACACGCCGATGATGGCGGCGATGGGGAAGGCGTTGAGAATCCACGATTGTTCGGACGGCGAGAATCCCAGGCTGGGCAGATAGCCGAAGATCAGCGGCAACCACGCGCCCCAGATGAATAATTCCAACACCATCATCAAGGTCAGGCGTCCACGGTAATCGTGTTGTTGTGCATTCATCTCGCAATCGCAAGTTGTCCTATGATATAACAGGCGGCGTAATTGCTGA
Source organism: Verrucomicrobiota bacterium (assembly GCA_026397695.1). GTDB lineage: Bacteria > Verrucomicrobiota > Verrucomicrobiia > Verrucomicrobiales > Akkermansiaceae > Luteolibacter. The sequence goes on from JAPLUJ010000437.1 coordinate 5,411, forward strand.
CGTCCGGCGCATGGATCAGCGGCAATGGTTGCAGGTTGCCGCCGTCGGCTGCCATGTCAAACACCTGCCAGCAACCATGGTCGCCGGGCATCGGAAAAAGCAGCCGGCCCGCGTCACAATCCACATCCACATCGCCGACGAAGCATCCGCCAGCCGGGCGCAACAGCGTCCGCATTTCCCCGTCAGGACGTACCGGTGAGAACACAACCACCGCGCAGGTCAGGAACTTGCTGGACCCCTGCATGAGGCAACGCCGGATTTTGGAGATGCTGGTCATTCTCTTTCTCATTGGATCGTTGCCGGAAGCATGGATGAGAACCCGTGGTGACGCAATCCAAGTTATTGACGCCATGACCGTTTTGCAAGCGCAGATCATCCGTTCTATTGAGCGACTGGCAAAAGGTCACAAGATCGTGGATCGCAGATAGAAGATCGCGGATGATGTGGCACTGGCGCGGTCGCCATCGCTCTTCTCTTCGTCTTGGGTCTTCTAGTATTCTGTCTTCTTCATGTCCTTCCCGACGACGAACCGGACCTAACCCGGCTCTACCAACCCCGTAAACCATCAGAACCTGACCAAGACTGGTCCGACCAAAGCCAGGAATGGCAAGCCCCCGAAATCCCGCTCGGCGACGGTCGAATCCTCGTTCTGGATCATCCTGATCTCCCTGTTCTGCGGTATGGCCGCGCATGGCGTGGAGCAGGGCAATCCGCCCATGCACAGCAAAGGAATCAAATATGTTCCGGAGCAGGTCGAGACGTTTCAGACGCGGAATGCGTTTGGTCAGATTTACGCGACGTTTGTCGGTGGGACACGCACGCGCGTGCAGCTGAAAGTCATTACAGCGACCAGCGCGACGCTGAATGGAGAGTTGTTCACGCGGGACGGGGCAGATGGATGCGCGTTGGTGATGTATGGGTTTGATGATTGGTATAACTGGTATCAGCGGCGTATTTTCAGGATCATTGGGCCACCTGGCTTGCAACCCTTCCCCAAACCGCATCCGGGGCTTGACGCGGGGGGCTACGTGGGACATCCTGTGGCACATGAAGACAGTCACCATTCGGCAAGTCCATCACGATTTCAGCGCGGTTCTGGCGCTGGTCGCGCAAGGGGAGGAAGTCACGGTGTTGAACCGGACCCGCCCGGTCGCCCGCATTTGCCCGCCGCGCCCCGAGGCTCCGGCCAAGTTCAAGATGCCGGATTTCGCGGCCCGCGCCAAGGCCATCTTCGGGGATAGGATCATCCCCAATATCATTTTGGAGGAACGGGAGGCAAGCCGATGGTAGCCTACGCGGACACCAGTTTTTTCTTTTCGCTTTACGCACAGGACGCGAACACGGCGCATGCGGGGCGGGTTGCCGCAACCCTTGATGCCGCTTTGGTAATCACCCCGCTGCAACGGCACGAACTTCGCAATGCCTTCCGCCTCGCGGTTTTTCGTCGTGAGATCACTTTGGCGGAATGCCAAAACCTGCTAGATTCGGTCGAAGCGGATACCAAGGCCGGCGTGTTCGACGCCCGCCAAAAGTCGCTTGCCATCAAAGCCGGGTTGAAGGTCAAGCCGTAGGAAGCCCGCCCCGTCGTGACAATCCCGGAATTTATAGCGAAGTGGCGCAAGGTGGAACTGAAAGAACGCTCCGCCGCGCAAGAGCATTTCATTGACCTTTGCCACGTCTTTGAACACCCCACGCCCGCCGCCGCCGATCCCACCGGGGAAAACTTCTGCTTTGAAAAGGGCGCGGCCAAGCACGCCGGCGGCGACGGCTTCGCGGACGTGTGGAAACGCGGCTTCTTCGGCTTCGAATACAAGGGAAAACACAAGGATCTTGC
>JAPLUJ010000014.1 GCA_026397695.1 Verrucomicrobiota bacterium
CCTCGATCTTCACCGTCGTGCCGACAAGTTGCGAGAAGACCACCCCGAACCAATCCCACACCGTGATTCCCCAATATAGTGACGACTGGAAGCTTGTTGAAGTGAGGCAGCCGGACTCAGATGAGATCTGGATGTTCCGCAAGAATATGGGAGTAGCGGAGATCAAGGGGTTTAAGGCGCTGCCGACTCTTGTTTATTTTACGGTTCAGTTCGATCCCAAAGATTCAACAGGTCTTCCAAGCAAGGAGGATACGAAGGCTCTTTATGATTTCGAAGAACAGGCGATCCCGAAAGTCGAGAAGGAAGCCACGTGCGTTCTTGTTGCGAGCGTCGTTAAGGGCGGAGTGAAGGATCACTTGTTCTATGTCTCCGACCCAGACCTATTTATGCAGGCGCTGAATTCCCACCGTATGTCACTTGGCGCGTTCAGGGTATCGCTTGAGAAGCATGACGATCCGATGTGGGCAATCTATGATGACTTCCCCGACGGCAACTAAACATCCAGCAGAACAAGTCGAGACACGCAACCCCTATCAGCCACCCTGTTTTCATGCCCTTTTCTACATTCAACCTCAACCCCGTGATCGACGCGCGCCCTCGCTGATAGGGTTGCGTGCTCTTTGACGTTCTGTGAAGAAATGAATCCAATGAAGATCATAGCGCAAAGAGACTGGCTACGCCTGATCTTCGGCGGCATCGTCACTGGGGGCGTGATTTACGGACTCGTGCATAACTATCCTCAGATTGCGATGATCGCTGTCCCGATAGCGATAGCGGTCGGAGCGATTTCATGTTTCGCTTGCGAGCACATGGTGGAAGCCGTGTTTAAGGCCATTATTTCCGGAGTGATCGTGTTTCTCGCTCTACGAATGGCCCCTACGATGATGGCGCACGATCCGCAATGGTGGAAGATCGCGCTCTTGAGTGTGCCTCTGGGATTGCTCGGAGGCATGGGGGTAGGATCGCTTCTCGGTGGAGCATGCCGCCTTGTATGGGAGCCAGTCATCGACAACGACGATATCGCCAACAATAGAAAATAAGACACAGAACAAGCCGTGGCGCACCAACCGGCATAAGCGCCTCAATTTCATCTCAACATCCCTTCAACCGCGCCGGTGGGCGCACATTTAACGTTCGGCGGAAAATCTAAGACAAGAGAACCAATGAAAAAACAAATGATCATCAAATGGGCGTTCCACTTAGTAGGTGCGGTCTGCATAGCTGGAACCGTCGCACTGCTCTTCACATTCTGCTCGGAAGTGCTCTTTCGAGATCGGGGCGCTCTGGATCAGTCGCTAATGACATGGGAGGATTTCTACGGTGCCGTGATTACCACGCTTCTCGCCATCGGTCTCCTTCTCGTTCCGCTACAAAGCTTCTCGTTTCGATCAATCCGAGTTTGGTTAGGAGCAGCTGTTATGGCATCTGCGCTGACGGCTGTCGCCTACGTTCTGGCTGCCCCTGTCGAACTGACCTATTTTCATGCGGATAACTTCATCATTTCCATAGGGCTTCTCGCGTTCGTTGGTTTTCTCTGTGGATTTTCAGGCCGTTACGGTAAGAAGAATCAAGCCTAACAATAAAGGGTGCTGCGAAGTCGTAGCGCAGCGGAGACTTCGGCTGCGCCCTTCGTTGAACAAGCCCGGAGCGACGTGTGACGTGCTCTTATGCGTTTTGTGTTTGCAACCGGTCTGGCGGAAGGAGCGGCTGCGCTGGATGAAAGCCCATTGAGTGATGGCGATGTGCTCCGGCAGGCATCGCTGTCATGCTGCTGATTGGAGCTGTGCCGTGATCCCGTGCTTCATGCAAACGCGCTGCCACCGATGAATTCGCGCAGCAACGAGGTAGGCGGAACGTGTTCCGCAGAGCATGAGTTGACTAGATTCAAAAATGCCAGCAAACGACGCGCGTCGGCGTATTCGCGGTCGAAGGGTTTTACTTCCGATAGCAGTGGACGGACATAGGTTTTGAGCACTGCGGGTTCGAAGGCCAAGGCCGAGTTGAATGCCGCATCCGCATCTTTCTGATAGGGGAAAATCCAGCGTTGTTCGCCATCGCGCACGCCCGGCCACATTTGCAGCGTTTGGAGCGCGGATTTCCCGCGGGTACGGTAATCGCGCACCATGCGGCGCAGCAGCCGCAGGTCGGCGGTGGATATCAAATTGTTATTGTCGAGCATCAATTGAGTCAACGCGCTGACATAGACCTTGAACTTGTGTTGTTCCGCCACTTGCTCCGTTAGAAGCGGGTTCAGGCAGTGGATTCCTTCGAGAATCACCACCTGGCCGGCAGCCAGTTTCAGGCGTTGGCCGCGGAACTCCTGGATCCCCTGCTTGAAATTGAACGTCGGGAGTTCGACCTCATGGCCTTCCTCCAAGGCGCGCAGATGGGCGTTGAGCATGACGAGATCCACCGCCTCGATGTGCTCGAAATCCAACTTGTTATACCGATCGACCGGTGTTTGTGACCGGTCGCGGAAGTAATTGTCCACCTCGATGCGCACCGCGCTCAAACCATTGACCCGCAAATGCAACGCCAGCCGCTTGGAAAACGTGGTCTTGCCCGAGGATGACGGACCGGCAACTAACACAAACCGGGGTGTGGGTTTCGCATGGACGATGCGGTCGGCGATCTGCGAGAGCTTCTTGTCCTGTTGGACCTCGCACATTGAAGATTTTCTGCAGATGCGGCTGCTTGTGAAACGGGGTGAATCGCACTTGCCCGTCGCGCCACTCGGGAAACTGGAGTACCAGGCCCGGTGGATAGGGCAGCAGGCGGAAATGCTCCAAAACACCGGTGGAGGGCGCCAGCACATCGTGTCCGAGGTCGCTGAAGTCCTCACAGGAAAACAGCACAATCCGTGGCGGGTTCCGATAGCGCAGCAGGTTGAGCTTGTCGATCTGTCGGCTGGCTTCAAGCATCCGATAGGCCTCGACAAAGCCGATTTGCCTGCGTTCCAACGGGATATCCCGGCGGATCAACCCGTGCATGTGCCCTGTAATCGCGGTGATTTGTTCCCCACTGATTCCGGCATCGCCGATGCCGGACGCGCCGCATGCGGAGCAACTGCAGTAATAGCCGTTGCCAATGGCATGCTCCACGGCAAACGCACAGTCCGGCATGATGTCACGCACCGCCTTGGCTAACAAAAATGCCAGGGAGCGCCGATAGATGGGAGCGCCGTAGGAATCGGCGAAAGTAAGGAATTCCAGCGTGCAGTTCACCTGCAACGGAAACGAAAGCGAACAAATGTCGTTGTTCACCAACGCCCCCAAATACGGCAGCCCGTTGTCCGCCGTGGTGCCCGGCAGCAACTCGCGCACGGTCGTGGCCGAATCACAAATACGGGTTTCCCCACCCGGCAGGACCACTTCTATTAAGCTTGGCTTGGACATGGAAGCTGGGCGTCGTGTCGCGAAGTAGCAATCACTCTAACAATCCTTGCACGTTGGCTTCTTTGCCCCTCCAACGATCCACTACACCTTTTTGTTCCACTTGTAGGGAATCACCTGGGCGGAGCACGATATTCTTGTGGGTGAGGTTGGTGAAATCCAGGCAATACTGCTTTCCTTCACGGATCAGCAACAGATTGCGCCCGCCGAATTCATTGCGTCCTCCTGCGGCGTCAATGGCCTGAATGACGGTCATGCCCTTGCGGAACGGCGATTCCCCCGCACGCCGCACCTGCCCAGCTACACTTACGACGGCCGGACCGCGTTGATCCTTGCCTTGCAGGGTTTCGACTTCAATGGCTGGCCGGGCGTAAATCCCTGCGGCCTTGTAAGCGGCTTCTGCGGAGCGGGCAAATTGTTCGGCAGTAAGGCCGCGTGCGGGCACGGAGTGTTCGAGCAACGGCAGCCGGACACTTCCGCTATCACCAACCCGGAAAGTTCCGTTAATCTTCTGCTGTTCTGCAGGTTCGACTCCGCGAATGGTGAGACTGATCTGCTCCCCGGCTTCCAAACCGGCCAACGCAGGGCAAGGAGATACCGCGAGTAACAGAAATGACAGAACCGGGAAAATGGAGATTTTCATGATGTTATAAGCAGTTGTTAAGACGTCAACCTTGCCGGAATCAGTCCAAGGCACAAGCCAAACTTCAGCCAAACTTCAGGGCTCCTGGGCCTGCGGTGTCAACAAACACCCGCAACGCGTCGCATGCAACCACAGAACTCAGCAAACCACCTCGTTTGGGTCGAATGGCCGAGCAAGTTCAATTCCCTCAA
>JAPLUJ010000390.1 GCA_026397695.1 Verrucomicrobiota bacterium
CCTTGCCATCACGGAAGTACCCGTGTCATCATCCCTCCACCGTGACGCGCCCCCTCACCCTTTGGCTGCTTGGCGATGGCAAAGCCGGCCATGAAAACCAAGCGCTCGGACTCGCCGAGGCGCTTGGCCGCCGCACGCCGTGCTCGATCCACCGGATCGCGCTTGCCGGAGCGCACGGGCTGTTAGGCCGCCTCCGGGAGACCCTGCGTGCGTGCGCAGGGTTGTCCCGGCCCGACCTGATTCTCGGCGCCGGCCATGCCACGCATTTCCCGCTGCTGTGGCTGGCACGCAAACACCGGGCCAAAAGCCTCGTCCTGATGCGGCCCAGCCTGCCGCTCCGTTGGTTTGACCTGTGCCTCGCACCCGCCCACGATTTCCCTAACGGCTGCTTGCGCTCCAACGTCATCCTCACCTGCGGGGCGCTCAATCGCGTAGCACCACCCGCCACCACTGCGGAGCGCAACAACCACATGATGCTCATTGGCGGGCCGTCCGCCACCCATGGCTGGAACGCACCCCAACTGCTCCACGCTCTAACTGAAATCACCGCTCAGGGCACTTGGCAGCTCACAAATTCGCGCCGCACGCCCGCCGGCTTTCTGGATGTAATCCACCAGTGCCTGCCCGCCATCGAGGTCTATTCCTATCAGGAAACCCCGCCCGACTGGCTGCCGGCAAAACTCGCCACCGCCGATACAGTCTGGGTGACGGAAGACTCGGTCTCGATGATCTACGAAGCGCTGTCTTCCGGTGCCAGGGTCGGCCTGCTGCCCGCACCACGACTCATGCCCTCGGCGCGCGTGCTGCGCGGACTCGAAGAACTCGCCGCCGACGGTTTTCTAACAACATTCGCCGGGTGGCAACAAACCCACCAGCTCAATACCCCGCCCACTACCCTCCGCGAAGCCGACCGCTGCGCGGCAGAAGTCATCGGACGGCTTTTTGAGCAACGAATCCGGCTGGCGGGTGTGGAGCCGGGTCCGTAGTAAAGGATGAACTCCAATTGCTACCCCAGATATATGTGTTTGAGATGCGGTGGCTCGATCTTGCGAAGATCCTCATATATACTATCGGCCTTCCTGAAAGCGGCCGTGATGGCCTCCTTGTCCTTTCTATATGACAACACTTCCAGCGGGTAGCCCAGCAACTCCACCACGCCCTGCATTTTGTGGGTGTTGCCACAAAATGGAATGAAAGGCACATGATACATGGCGGCGAAAATGTTCGGATGCTGCCTGCCACCTATGATCCTTTCCGCCCTGGCCACAACGGCCATTGCCTGTTCATATTTGACGGGGGGCTTGATGACCATGAATCCATGCTTTTTCCTGAGTGCCTCCGCCAGATAGATGTCTGTCTTTGCATTTGCCAGAAAAACTATCGGCAGACCGTAGTGTTCGCGGATAAGCACCAGCAGGAAATCCATCATTGAAGTGGATGTTTTCCCCAAGGCCGACGAACCGGTCACACCGATAAATCGTTCCGGCAAACCAAGATTCTCCGTGTGTCTGTCAATCTGCTCTTGGGTGAGCCTGGGGAGTGCGTATGCCGCATCCGGCTGCAATTGGGCGTTGATGCCAAGCGAGGCCAGTTCCCGCAACGAAACCGGTTCCCTTGCCGCGACGTAATCGACCATGCGATAAACCTTGGCAACCACTTTGCGGGCCAAAGCATCGTGACCCAGGTCAACGGTCTGGTTCAAAGCGCTGACAAATGATCCTTTGTGTTTGAAGCAATAGAGCATGCCCATGAGGCGGATCAAGTGACCCGATCTTGCATGAATCGCTCCTTCCCCATTGAAACAAACGGTGTCAAAACCATTGGAAAGAGCCGGAGCAACATGCAGTCGCTGCAAATATGCCTCGATCTTGATGAAGTCGTCATCAAGGATGGCCAGTGCCAATTTCCGATTCCAGTAATAATGCAGACAGGGAAGGTGTTTGTAGGGCAGCTTCGGCACATCAAGCGGAACAAATTCCGCCTGCGGGTAATTTTTTTCCACTAGTAACTGCAAACCGGACGAGGTCGCCTGGCCGCCCCAATTGATTGAGTGGGCTGTATTGAGAAAATATGCTATGCGCATAGGTGGCCTTGTTGAATTATCATTTGATTGGTACTTGGGTCTGGTGGCTGGGCCGCTCCCGGAAATCAATCTGCCGCCAGTCCGAGCGCGGCATCGAGTCCGCCGAGGCACAACAACCGCAGAGTGACGCCCGATTGCAGGCAGCGTGGGTGGCGCCGCGCGTGGTCAACGTAGGCGCGGATGTTGAAGCGTCCGTTGAGGTAGGGCGAGCCATCGATAACTTCGAGGATGCGGTCGCGGTTGTCACGGATGAAAGCCTTGCCATTCCAACGGAACCCTTGTTTCTGCTGGCGCCACTGTGTGGGCAACGGGGTGAGCGCGTCGAACAACCGGCGCAATCGATGCTTGTTCCACTGGTCGTGAAATTTGGTCGCGTAGCCGGTGCCGAGGAATGGGATCAGACG
>JAPLUJ010000690.1 GCA_026397695.1 Verrucomicrobiota bacterium
AGCGCGGTACGGCCGGGTTGGAAATGATAGGTGACCGGCTTCCGGGCTCGCACCTGATTCGAACACGATACCAACCAGGGCGTCCATGCAAGCAAGGCGACAAACACGCAAGCGAGGGTTTTCACGGCGCGGAAAATACCCGTTTGTTTAAGCAATGCAAATTATTTTGGCAGGCAATTATTCGTCAGAAAATCGATCACCTTGGCCAAGGCCCGGGAGCGGTGGCTGAGGGTGTTTTTCACTTCCTCACCCAGCTCGGCGAATGTTTTTTCGTAACCGTCCGGAATGAACAGCGGGTCATAGCCGAAGCCGTGTTCGCCGCGCGGTGCATGGATGATCCGCCCTTCCACGACCCCACTGAAGTTCGCCTGCTCGCGGCCGTCCCGCGCCAGCACCATCGTGCAGCGAAAGCGGGCGCGACGCTCGGCCTTGTCCGCCATTTCAACTAACAGACACAGGTTGTTGAGCACATTGTTGCCTTCCTCGCCGCCATAACTCGACGACCCGACACCGGGTGCCCCGTCCAGCGCGTCCACCTCCAGGCCGGAATCGTCGGCAAGCACCCAGCCATCGAGTTGGCGGCTGATGCCTAGCGCCTTGAGTCGGGCATTTTCCAGAAACGTCGTGCCCGTTTCCTCAATGTGCGGACACTCGGGAAACGCCGTCACATCGAGCACCTCGTAACGGTCTCCGAGCATGGCGCGGATCTCTGCGGTTTTGTGGGCGTTGCGGGTGGCCAGAATCAAGCGCGGCGGAACATGCATGACTCAGGGTTAAACGGATCTTTATCAATTGGCGAAGTTTTTTGAATCATTCCCGCTCATCCCGGCGTTTCAACTGTGATGAAAACACGCTCCCTGCTCGCCTCGTTCACCCTGGGTCTCGCGATTCTCAGCGCCACCGCCTTTGCCAATGCACCTGAAGGTTGGACCACTGATCTCGAAAAAGCCCTTGCACAGGCCAAAACCGAGAAGAAATGTGTGCTCGTCGAGTTCACCGGCTCGGACTGGTGTCCGCCTTGCATCGCCATGCGCAAAAACGTCTTTTCCAAAAAGGAATTCGTCACTGCCGCCTCGAAAAAGTATATCCTCGTCGAGCTCGATTTCCCCAATGGCGACAAGGATCTGGCTGAAAAAAACCAGCCGTTGGCCACGAAATACAAGATCGAAGGGTTTCCCACCGTCATCCTCCTCACGCCCGAGGGCAAGGAATTCACCCGCTTTTTCGCCTCCCAGTACCCGAATACCAATGCCTTCCTCAAACATCTGGATGAAGCACTCGAGAAAAAAGAACTCGATTGATTCCAGCATGGCGTGAGCCAGCACCCCGCTCCGCGCTCCTCGGCGCGCCGGGGTTTTGCTTGTCCAACCGCCCCCCTTGCCAATGATTGATGCGACCGCATCATTAATTGGCAAATAAGCGCGTGTTGCTTCCCTTTCCCTAACAGACGCCGGGTGACTTGATCGAAAGACATCGGAGGGAGTTCGGGAAGACGGGAAAACCGTAGCGCGGGATCCGGGTTTTGCTTTTCAAACCCGGTGTGCGTGGCCACAGTCCGCGCTTCTTTATGACCATGTCAGACGCCCGCAAGCCATTCCCCTTCCGTGAGTTCGAGCCCAAATGGCAGGCCCGCTGGGAAACCGAGCAGACTTTCCGCACCCCCGGCCCGGGTGACGCGGGCTTCGATCCCGCAAAACCGAAATTCTACGTGCTCGACATGTTTCCCTACCCCAGCGGCACGGGCCTGCACGTCGGCCATCCGGAGGGCTATACCGCCACCGATATCATAGGCCGCTACAAGCGCATGACCGGCCACAACGTGTTGCATCCGATGGGCTACGATTCGTTCGGCCTGCCCGCCGAGCAATACGCGATCAAGACCGGCCAGCACCCGGCAATCACCACCGCCGCCAATATCGATAACTTCCGCCGCCAGTTGAAATCGTTAGGTTTCGCCTACGATTGGAATCGCGAAATCGCCACCACCGATCCCGAATATGTGCGCTGGACGCAATGGATTTTCCTCCAGCTCTATCACGCGTATTTCTGTGAGAAGGATAACACAGCCAAGCCCGTCGCCGAACTCGAAGCGTTAGGCTGGACCCGCGAACAAATCGGCGGTGTCCGCCTCGCCTCCGTCGCCGACACCCCGGTCTGGTGGTCGCCCGACCTCGGCACCGTGCTGGCCAACGAGGAAGTCGAGGAATGGAAAACCAAAGGCCACACCGTCGAACGCCGACCGCTGCGCCAGTGGATGCTGCGTATCACAAAATACGCCCAACGCCTGATCGATGAACTCGATACCCTCGACTGGCCGGAGGGTATCAAATTGCTCCAGAAAAATTGGATCGGTCGCAGCGAAGGCGCGTCCGTTAGATTTGAAATAGCAAATTGCAACTTGCCAATTGAAGTGTTCACGACCCGGCCGGACACGCTTTTTGGCGCGACTTACATGGTGCTCGCCCCCGAGCATCCCTATGTGCCGGAAATCACCACCACCACGCAAC
>JAPLUJ010000640.1:0-8382 GCA_026397695.1 Verrucomicrobiota bacterium
CACCACCTTGCCGCCACGCAGTTCGCCTTCCACCGTGGTGTTAGATGGGGCATGGAGCTTGAACGAGACATTCCAGTCCTTCGGCCAGGCCGGGAACAGCAGCATTTTTTCGCCCTCGCACTGCAGCAGCATGGTTTGCGTCGTGCTGAGGATGTTGCCGCCGTGGCAATGGTCCGGGATCCAGTCGTAGTTCGGGCCCCAGAACACCGGGAAGCGGCTGCCGGCGTGCTTGCTCGACGCATTCCGGACCAGCATTGCCCTGGCCGCATCGGTCAATCCCAGCATGGCCGCCTGGATGGACGACTGCTGCCAGCCGTGAGAAGCCTTTTCGATGCGGGCCGCAAAGGTGTTCCGTCCGATCTCCAGATCCGGTTTGCCGACGCCGTAAATCCGGAAGGGAAACACGGTATATAACTCGGGATTTTCACAGTTGCCGCGCCTCTGGAACTTCTCCGCTGGCAGGACGTATTTCCTGCCGTCCCGCTCGGTCATGGGGATCCCGGGGATTTCCTGCTGGAAGCGCGTCCAGCGCTGGCGCGCCGTCGCGTCTGTTAGTGCCGGCGGCAAGGCCACGAGGCGCCCGAGCACCACGCGCAGCGCGGCGATATCCGTGGTGGGATTGATGACGCCATCTTGATAGGTTTCGACCGCCTGGGCAGGACTGATGATCAGCTTGCCCGCCGCGTCGCGCTTGAAGCGAGTGTCGAAATGAAGAACCATGGCATCGGTCCAGGGCAGCAGTTGTTCCTTGAGAAACCTCTGATCCTGCGTGTGTTCATAGTAGTCCAACATCATCATCGACAGGTCGAGTCCGCTCGACCAGATCCAGCGGATATATGAATTGACCATGTCGGAGGGCTGTTTGCCGGTGCGGTTCCAGCCATAGTCGCCATTGCTCATCAGTCCCCAGAAGCTCATGGTTTCGGTGGCGTAGGCCCCCTCGCAGTTGAACCAAATGCGGTTGCGCGCTTTGGCCAGTTCGAGGGTGTTGAAATACATGTTGAAGAGCGGCCGCATGAGGTCGTAGTCGCCCGCGGCGAGCATCGGCCAATAGGGCAGCCGCGTGTTCTGATACCAGTAGTCTCCGCCCCAGGCGCGCCAGTCCGGGTCGGATGTTGCGTTGTCGCCGTGGCGGTTCTCGACGGTGAAAATAGAGCCATTGAACTTGATGGCCATGTTGCCGCGGCCCGCGCAGGCGCTCATCCACCGCTGCAGCGTGTAGCCGCGCGTGACGGTCTCCGCATCGCCGCCGCCACTGATGCGGATCCAACTCCGGTTCCAGAAGTCGCGCCACCACTGCTGGTGTTCGGCGCGGCCTTTGGCAAGGTCAACGGCATCCGCGGTTTGGATCGTCTTGTCCAGTTGCTCGAGCCAGGCCTGCGGGGTCGGGCTCTGTTCGGTGAGCGGATAGATGGAAACACAGTGCGACTTCGCCGGTTTGCCGGACTTGAGCGTGTTGGCGTCGCTCTTGGCAAACCCATTGCCACACATCGCCGCGCCGAAGGTGCGGTTGAGCAATGGATCCTTGAGGTTCGCCATGACCGACTCGAGCCCCTGCAGTTTCATGCCGATGGGCCACACCGAATACTCGTTGCGATGATACCAGACGACACGCTCGCCGCCTGCCACCACGGTGTCGGGTGTTAGGTAGCACTCGATCTCCTTGGGGCGATTACCCTGGTCCACTCCTTTCATGTGCCAGCAACTGACCCATTCCATGTCTCCAAAGAGGCGCTTTTCGGTCCGCCACACCTCCGCCTTGGCCGTGACGTCAAAGGGCTGCGGGCCGTCGCATTCCACACGGATGACCGGGCGGTTCGCATCGACCCACAGCAGGATTTTGAAAGGTTGATTTTGGGTTTTGGATTCTATTTCGATCATGCCGTCGCGTAGTTTCAACTCCTGCCGGAAGGGCTGCCCTTTGACAAACGGCGAGGGTGAGAGCGTAATCCGCACGCGGCCCACCTTGATGATCCGGCTGTTCTCGTCCCAGGCGTCTGTCTTGCCAATGAGCAAGAGCAGGTCGCCGTTCTCTTCCACCCACACGTTCATGCCGATGTCGCCGTTGCCGATCGGCATCGACCCGGACGAGTTCCTGCTCGGCGAATTCCAAACGACATTGCAGGCTTCTAACGGATCCATTGTTCCGCCCTCAATGGTGATGTTCTCGACGGCGGGCTGGGGATTGCTCTTGGCCGCGTCCGCGCCAGCCCATTTTTTCCACATGAGCGGGGCGGCTAACATCCTGATGAAGACGCCGCCCACGACCGGGCGCGCCTGGAATCCTTTGCGCTTCGCATCCGTGGTGACGAACCAGTCTGATAGCGGCACCCGCGTGGGGGTTTCATTGGCGTAGCGCCAGATCGGTTCCAGCAGTGCCTGAAAATCCGCGTCATTGCGTGCCGGGGCGATGCTCCACAGCGCCCAGTCGATCAGGCAGGTGTCGGTGCGGTGATCGACGGGCAACCCGTATTTCTTTTGCACCTTGAGATACCATGCGATTTCGGCGTCGCCGATGGCTTCGGGGATCAAGTTGAGGCCTAACACCCGGTCCCAAATCAGATTGTGCTTCATACTCCAACTGCCGGCCTGGTCATAGGCGAGCCGCGTGTGGCGATCATCCTTGGCCAGATCCTGCCACTTGGCGGCGTAATTGCGGGCGATGGCCAGATACTTCTTCGCATCGTCCGGCTTGCCTGTTAGCTCGCACAATTGTGCGAAGCCGCCGATGCCGATGATGGCCTTGAGCGCGAGGTTGGCATTGCGCGGCAGGTGTCCGAACATGTCGGCGGAACACAACTGGTTTTGCGGGTCGAGCCCTTCCTTCACCAGATAGTCGGCCCACTTCGTGAGCATCGGCCAATAGGACTTTGCCAGATCGGCGTTGCCTTGCTGGCGGGCTAGCGAAGCCATGATGATAAGCATGTTGCCGCTTTCCTCCACCGGCATGCGGTCGCCGTCCTTGCTGCCCATGCCATACACCTGGCCGGTGGCGTGCGGATAGGTGCCAAGGTCATGCGGCGCATATCCATAGGGCCAGAGCCCGGATGCCGCGTAATCCAACACCGGCACCAGCATGGCCCGGGTCAGCACCGGACTGAAAACGAGGAAAAACGGTGCCTGCGGGAACAACACATCCACCGTGGCGATGCATCCGTTAGAAAAGTTCTCCTTCGGAAACATCAACGGGCGGCCTTGGGCGTCGGCACAGATTTTGTTGCCGGCCAGAGTCTGCCGGTAGGCGAGCACGCAGAGCTGGGCGTATTTCTCACCGCCGACCTTGCGGAGGTCCGCTATCAAGCGTTCGTCAAACGCCGCGCAGCGCAAGCTGAGCGTCTCGTAATCCGCCGCAGCCTTTTTCAGCAGCGCCGCCGCATCGTCGCCGTTGCGCCGCCAGTAGGGACGCAGGTCCTGTTTGAAATAACGGATCGAGAACTCGTCGTCATAGGCGAACATCAGCCAGCGGGACACGGGCGTGGCAGCGACCTTGGCCGCATCCAACACAACGGCGGCCACCGGCGCGTCCTTGGCGGGCACCGGCATGACCGTCTTGATCACCGGCAATGCGCCGCCCGCCGCAAAGGCATCCCTGGCCACGCCCGCCGGCAGGATGTGCGACGAGTTCTTTGCATCCTTCGGGGCGGCCAGATAGAAGGACCCCCAATCGATCCTGAGGTTATCACCCTTCTTGGCGAGCACCGGTTGCTCGTGAGAAGCCATGCCCAACACCTCGAGTCCGGCAATGGCGGGTTGCGTGCAATTGACTTGCTGCTTCGGCTCATTGACCGCGATTTCCGCCGCCGCATCCTGATAGAAAGCCACCTCGTGGGTTGCGCCGTCGGTGGCGCGGGCGACAAATGCCAGATAGGTCACCGGTCGCGACAATACATCGAGGTCGTCCGGCAGGGCGGGTGTCATGAATGTGAGCGTGAGCTGGATGCCCGCGCCGTCGAAGGTGCAGATCGTGCGGGTCGGCAGCACTTCCACACCGGTCTGCGGCAAGGCCGCCACTGCGGCAGGTTCCGTTCCTATCAGACGATACGCCTTGCCATCGATGCGCACCATGCCGCAAAGCCGGTTCGGTTTGCCGGTCCAGTGGACGGTGTCGGCGTCGGTCAGCTTGTTCGCCGGCGACCAGATGCTGAAATACGGATCGTGGGTGACCAGCGGTACGGACGGTGGGCGGAGGCTCTCAGCAGCCTGCGTGACGAGCGTGCCGACGAGTAGCGATAACATCAGCGAGGTGGCGGAATAATAAGGGACCATGATCATGGCAATCAGGGGTAGTATGGTTGATGGATGTGGAATGACAGCAGCTCTATGCCTGCTTACTCTCCACCCTTGGCTCCGGGCGCTGCGCCCGCACCCATGCGTTTGAAGAGTCGGAACAGGTCGCTGTCCGAAGTCAGGATCACGGTGCTGTCCTTGTTGAGTGCTTTCTGATAGGTTTCGAGGGTTTTGGTGAATTGATAGAAATCCGCCGCAACGGGGCTGGAATTATAGGCGGCGGCGTAGATGCCGGTGGCCTTGGCGTCCGCCTCGCCTTTGATCTCCTGTTCCTGGCGGTAGGCGCCGGACTCGATTTCCAGCAGATCGCGCTCTTTGCGGCCAAGGATTTTCGCGGCTTCGCCAGCGCCTTCGGAGCGGAAGCGTTCGGCGATTTGCAGGCGTTCGGACGACATGCGGGCGTAGATTTTTTCGATGACGCCGGACTTGTAGTTGATGCGCTTGAAGCGCACGTCGAGCAGTTCGATGCCCCAGATGCTGACTTTCGGTTGGGCGGCCTTGAGGATCTGGGCATTGAGAACGCTGCGTCCGTAATGAATGGGCGGGAGCGTGCCGAGGTTGGTATTTTCCACGACGAGCGTTTTATCGCGTTCGGGAGTCCGGTCTTTTTCGCTGCGGATCACCTCGATCAGGTCGTGGGCGGCGATCACGTTGCGGGTTTCGCTGCCGATGATATCATCGAGGCGCGAAAGCGCGCTGCGTTCATCGCGCAGTTTCTCAAAATAAGTTTGGGGGTTGGAGATGCGCCAGCGGGCGAAGTTGTCCACGGTGATATAGAGTTTGTCGCGGGTGGGCATTTCGATGGCCGGGCCATTCCATTCGAGGATGCGTTTTTCGATGCGGTTCACCTGTTGGATGAAAGGTTTTTTGAAATGCAGGCCGGCTTCGTTTGTGGCGGGGTCGGCATTGATGATATGTACCGGTTTGCCGAATTCGGTGATGAATACCTGCTCGGTTTGGTCCACGGTGAAGGCGCTGCTGGCAAACAGTATGACGGCGACGCCCAGGAGGATGAGAGTGATGAGATGTTTCATGGCAATGGTGTGGGTGTGAATTCCGCAGGGGCTCACTTGTTGAGGTTCATAAGCGGCAGGAACTGTTTGGCATCCTCGTCGAGAATGATTTTCTGACCGAGTTTCGGCAACACTTCGTTCATGGTTTCCAGATAGAGGCGCTGCTTGGTGATGGCTGGGGCCTTGTCGTATTGGGCGAGGAGTTGCTTGAAACGCGTGACATCACCTTCGGCTTCGTTGACGCGTTGCACGGCGAAGCCTTCGGCAGCGGAGATTTTTTGTGCGGCCAGGCCCTTGGCTTTCGGGATGACGCGGTTGTATTCGCCGTTAGCCTCGTTGATCATTTGCTCGCGTTCCTGTTGGGAGCGGTTCACTTCATCGAACGACCGTTGCACCGGGCCGGGCGGATGCACATTCTTGAGCTGGATCTGTTCGACGCTTAGGCCCATGTTGAGCTGTTGCAGGATGGCGATCAGGCGTTTGAGGGATTCCACTTCGATCTCGTTGCGGCCGATGGTCAGGACTTCGTCCACGGTGCGGTCGCCGATGACCTCGCACATCACGCTTTCGGTGAGGTCGCGCAGGGTGGAACCGGGATTGCGCAGTTGGAACAGATAGTCGCGGGGATTCGAAATGTTGTATTGCACGATCCACTCGACATTCGCGGCATTGAGATCACCGGTGACCATGTCCCGTTCCTTGTCTGGTTCGGTGCCGATCTGGTCGGGGTTGGTGGACCCGCGGGTTCCGAAGCCGAACTCCATTTTGAGTTGCCGACGGACGGGCACGAGGGTCGCAGTGTCGATCCCAAAGGGGAATTTGAAATGCAGTCCCGGGCTGGCGGTAAAGCTGAATTTTCCGAACCTCTGGATGACCGCGACGGACTCGGGAGGCACGGTGAAGAACGCCGAGAAGACGCCGATCAACAAGAGAATCGCCAGCGGAGCGATGACCAGCAAACGGGGTGAAAGATTCAGCTTCGGACGGACGAAGGTGAGGGTGTTGTCGATGGGTGGTGGATTCATGGGGATGGTTGGAAGGTGCGACCAGAGGGGTTCCGGACGGCGTTGGATGAACCCTACAGGGTTTCTCATGGATTGTAACTTGGAAAATCCGGCGCTGTCTGGACCGGCCTGCGGTGGGGTTGCCGTAAGACCGTGCCCGGGCATCCAGAACTGACGATCCACCGCCTCCGCTTTTTCTCTTCCCGCAGGGCCGATGCCTGTTAGCCTCAAGGCAATCCAAACCCGTCCATCGAATTCTCGTCGCCTGATACACCCATCACCTCCCATTTACAGAAATTCACTTTAAAGTGAAAAAATCCATTGCAATCATTCTTCGCACCATTCATCTTGGCTCTGCCCGCCGAGTGGTGACGCTCGGCATTGATGGAAACTCCCCGGCAGATGACTTTCTTGATCAGCTCCAAACCTCCAATACTGAAGGCTATGATGCCCTATACGCCCGGCTCCGTGCCGTTGCGGAACGAGACAGGTATGAAAACATGCTCACATTCCGCTCACTTGGGGATGGCCTTTATGAATTCAAAACGAAGAAATCCGGGCTCCGTTTGTTTGCCTTTTACGACCAAATCGAAGGCACGGAGCCCCAATTGATCGTCGCGGCTTCCGGCACTTCCAAAAGCAAACGCCAAGCAGCAGACATCTCAAGGGCACGCCAGCTTCGCGAACGCTACCTTCGCGGTAAAAAACTCCCCAATACCACTATCGAAATCAAGGAACTGGACTCATGAAACTCATAATCACACGTGGCGACAATGAGCTTGGTCGCCGTTTTTCCCGGACTCCTTCAGTGGCCGGCGAGACCGAATACAAAAAACTCATGATCGTCGAGGACCTGCTTCAGCTCATGAAAGAGCAGGGGATCAGCCGCACCGAACTTGCCAAACGCATGGGCGTCCAACCGTCCCGTGTGACGTCCATGCTCACGGGGTCTAACAATTTTACAATCGCGACCCTCGTCCGTGCCGCTCGCGCCGTCGGCGCGGAATTGCAGCAACACTTGGTTCCCGTGACTGCCGCCATAAGCCAAACCGCCAAAGCGAAAAAGGCGGAAATGCTGCGGCTCACCCGCGTCGCCGAGGAGGGGAAGCCTTATCGCGCGAGCAGGAGGACTTAACAGATAGATAAGTGTTTCCCGTTATGGCTGCTTCCCCAGCTTGCTATGCCTGCGGCTGTAGGTGAAATAGATCGTCAGGCCGACGGCCATCCAGATCAACAAGCGCCACCAGGTGTCTTTGGGCAGGAAGGCCATCATGAGCAGGCAACTCAGGGCGCCCAGGGCCGGCACCAGAGGCACCCACGGGCAGCGGAATTTGCGCGGCAGGCCGGGGTTGGTGTAGCGCAGGACGATCACCCCGATGCACACCAGCACGAAAGCTAACAGGGTGCCCACGCTGCACATTTCGCCGAACGCGTTGCCCGGCAGGAAGGCCACGGCGGAGCCCACCACCACGGCAAACAGTGCGTTGGATTTCCATGGCGTGTGGCGCGTCGGATGGATGTCGGAAAACAATTTGGGCAGGAGTCCGTCATGGGACATGGTGATGAACACGCGGCTCTGGCCCATCAGCAGCACCATGATGACCGAGGAAAAACCGCACAGGATCGCCGGGACGATGAGTTGCTGCAACCAGTGGTATTGCGCGGGCAGGTGGCTGAGCGCGGTGGCCACCGGCGCGAGCTTGTCCACCACGCCGTGAAATTCGGTGTAATGGGCGAGGCCGGTGATGACCCAGGAGAATAAGATATAGAGAATCGTGCAGATGAACAACGATCCCAGAATGCCGATGGGCAGGTCGCGTTGCGGGTTTTTCGCTTCCTGGGCGGCAGTCGATACGGCGTCGAAACCAATGTAGGCGAAGAAGATCAAGCCCGCGCCGGTCAGCACGCCCTGCCAGCCGAAATGATAGATCGTGTGGCCGTTGGCGAGCACTTCGGACACCCGCGCCGGGATCATCGGCGAGTGGTTGGCCGGATTCATATAAGGCCAGCCGATACACACCACCAGCAGCACGATGGCGACTTTCACCGTGACCATCACGGCGCCGAACCAGGCGCCG
>JAPLUJ010000640.1:8460-15478 GCA_026397695.1 Verrucomicrobiota bacterium
CGCCGTTGGCCAGAACTTCGTGGTCAAACGGGGAGAGCGCCCACTGGACCGGATAGTCAATGCCAATTTGGTGGCAGAATTTCATGAAATAGGCCGACCAACTCACCGCCACGGTGCCTGCGCCGATGGCGTATTCCATGACCAGGTCCCAGCCGATGATCCAGGCTAACAATTCACCCATGGTGGCATAGGAATAGGAATACGCGCTGCCGGCCACCGGCACCGTGGAGGCAAACTCCGCATAACACAATCCGGCGAACGCACAGGCCAGTCCGCTGATCACGTAGGAAAACACCACCGCCGGCCCGGCATTGTCCGCCGCCACCTTGCCGGTCAGGGAAAAGAGCCCCGCGCCGATCACCACCCCGATGCCTAGCAGGATCAGGTGCCAGGCACCGAGCGTGCGCTTCAAGGAAGGAAGAACGACATCGCCTTCCCCGGTGGACGCTTCGGTGATAATCGCCTCAATGGGTTTTTTGCGGAACAGACTCATGGGACAGGGGCTGGGTGTTGAATGATTGAAAGCAAAGGCCACGCCATCTTTGCCACGGATCACGCGTTTGTCGAGTTGATCCCTGCGCAATCCGTGCCAAGCTGGCCGCGCGCATGGCCCGTCACTACACTCTGCATCGTCCGCTTCCCTCGTCCGCCTCCGGCATTGATTATGAGACGGCGCTCAACGCGGACCAGTATCAGGCGGTATCGTCGCCGCCCGGGCGCGCGCTGGTCATCGCCGGTGCCGGATCGGGAAAAACCCGCACCCTGACCTATCGCGTGGCGTGGTTGCTCGACCACGGCATCGATGCCCGCCAAGTGCTGCTGCTCACATTCACCAACAAGGCGGCCCGCGAAATGACCGAACGCGTCCGCGATCTCGTCCCGCATGACACCTCCGCCTTGTGGGCCGGGACATTCCACTCGATCGGCAGCCGCATTTTGCGCCGCCATGCGGAAGATCTCGGATTCACCCGTTCGTATTCCATCCTTGATCGCGACGACCAGAAATCAATGCTCAACAAGGTGATCGCCGCCTGTGACTTTGATACCCAGCAGCGGCGGTTTCCCAAGGCCGACGTGCTGGCAGCCATCTTCAGCTTGATGGAAAATACCGCGTCATCGTTGGAAAAGGTGATCGCCTCGCGCTACGAGCGCTTGTATGATTGGACGGAACAAATCGCCGAGGTCCGCAACGGTTACACCGCCAGAAAACTGGCGACCAACTCGCTGGATTTCGATGACCTGCTGGTGCTGACCGTGCGCTTGTTCGAGGAATTCCCCGACGTGCTGGACATCTATCAGAAACGCTTCCGTCACATCCTGGTGGACGAATATCAGGACACCAACTGCGTGCAGGGGCGCATGATCGATCTGCTGGCGGGTCCATCCAACAGCCTGATGGTGGTGGGCGACGACGCACAATCGATTTACTCGTGGCGGGGGGCGGACATGGCGCTCATCCTGGGTTTTCCGCGGCGCTATCCCGGGACCAAGGTGTTCACCATCGAGACGAATTACCGCAGCGTGCCCGAAATCCTCGATCTATCCAACGCGGCGATCCGCGCCAACACCGGCCGCTTCGAGAAAGACTTGCGTTCGTCGCGCGATGCGCTCGGCGTCAAACCCGCGCTGGTGGCCTTGCCCGATCCTAACAGCCAGGCGGCGTTTGTCGCCCAACGCATGCAGGAATTGCACGACGATGGAGTCCCGCTGGACGAAATGGCGGTGCTCTATCGGGCGCATTTCCAGAGCATGGAAATCCAGATGGAACTGACCGTGCGCGGGATTCCGTTTGCCATCACCAGCGGACTGAGGTTTTTCGAACAGGCGCATGTCAAGGATGTGTCGGCGTTCATGCGGTTCGTCGTCAACCGCCGTGACGAAGTGAGCTTCCTGCGCATGGTCGGCCTGCTGCCGGGATGCGGCCCCGCCTCCGCCACCAAACTCTGGAACGATTGGCTCAAATCCGATTGGGCCACCCGCAACGAGTTGCCGCCGCAATGGTCGGACATCCTGCTGCCATTCAAAGTACCGAAGAAATCCCTCAAGCATTGGGAACAACTTTGTTATACCCTTGATGAACTAACACCCAACGGGGAATTCGCCCGCCCACCCGCGATGATCTCCAGTATCCTCGAGGGCGTCTATGACGATTACCTTGAGGCAAGCTTCGACAATGCGGAAAGCCGCCGCAGCGATATCGAACGGCTAGCAGAATTCGGCGGGAACTTCGACGACATCCTCGCGTTCCTGGAACAACTCTCGTTGCTGAGCAATACCGACGGCCAACCGGCCGGCGAGCGCAACGACACGGATGATGCCAAGGTGACACTTTCCTCCATCCATCAGGCGAAGGGCCTCGAATGGCAGGCGGTCTTCCTGATCTGGCTGGTGCATGGACAGTTCCCTAACGGCCGCGTGCTGGAAACCGAAAACGCCGACCTGCTGGAAGAGGAACGACGGCTTTTCTACGTCGCCCTCACCCGCGCCAAGGACGAGTTATACCTTACCTATCCGATGACCAACCCGAAATCCTATAGCGGCGATGTGATCTGCCGCCCGTCAGCCTTCCTCGACGACTTCCCGCCCCAACTGGTCGAGGAATGGAACGTCGGCGGCGAGTTGGACGCCTGGCGCGAGGATACACCTTTCTAACAAAATAAAGCCGACCATGCCGCAGCCGCGCGACATCCTGATGTCCCGGGGATTATCTCTCAATTTGTCACACAAGCACGGGCGGATGCGGCACATGCATTGACGCGCGGTCATGAATTTGTCCTGCAGGTGATGGGTGAGGCCAACTCGCAGGCCCGCAGCCCGGCTTGATGCGCAAGGAGTTGCTCCCCGCTCCCCACTCTTTGCTCCCAGCTTCCTCATCTCTCCGTCTCATGGGCGGGCGGGCCGGTTTCGAAGCGCATGAGGTCGGCGATGAAGGTGAGCGGGATATGGCCGGTGGGGCCGTTGCGGTTTTTGGCGAGCACGAGTTCCGCCTTGCCGGCTTCCGCCTCCTTGTCCTCGGCGCTGTCCGCATAGTATTCGGCGCGGTATAACAACCCGACCAGGTCGGCGTCCTGCTCGATGGCACCGGATTCCCGCAGATCCGACAGGCGCGGCATGCCAAGGCTTTTGCCGGTGCGGCTTTCCGGTCCGCGGTTGAGCTGGGCGAGAATCACAATCGGGATGTTCAACTCCTTGGCCAGCCCCTTGATGCCGGCGGAAATTTCCGCGATTTCCCGCTCGCGCGCGTTTTCCGCCTGCTTGCTGCGCGATCTCATCAACTGCAGATAGTCGATGGCTATGAACTGGATGTTATCATCACGTTTTTTGCGCCGGGCTTTGGCACGCAGTTCGTTGATGGAAATGCCTGCGGTATCATCGATGAACAATTTGGAAGCGCTGATTTCCATCGCCGTGCGTTGGATGCGCTGGAGGTCGCCCTTGTTCGGGGTATAGCCTCGCGAAAGCTGGCTGATGGCGAATTTGGCGCGTGCGAACACCAAGCGTTGCACCAACTGGAAGGCGCTCATCTCACAGGAAAACACCATGCTCGCATTGCCCAGATCAATGCAGATGTGTTCGACGAGGTTCATCATCAGCGAGGTCTTGCCCATCGACGGACGGGCCGCGATGACAAACATTTCGCCGGGCTTGAGACCGCCGCTCATCCGGTCCAGTTCCGCAAATCCCGTGGCGATCCCCTGCGAGCATTTCTCGCCGGCAATCAGCGCCTGAAACTGCTCGATCACATCCTCGACGGATTGCTTGATGGTAATGGTCTTGTTGGATTCCGAACCCTCGCGAATCGCCAGCATCCTGGCTTCCACTGAATCTAACAAGGATGCGACCTCGGCCGGCGCATCGTAGGCCTGGGCGATGGCTTCGTTGGAATTCTGGATGATGGAGCGCAGGACGAACTTGTCCTTCACGTGCTGGAGATGGTGCCGGAAGTGGCCCGGACTCGGCGCGTAGGTATAAAGATCGGTGAGCGCCGCCGGCCCGCCGACCCGGTCTAACAAACCACGGTCCAGCAGGCGTTGCACCAGCGACACCAATTCGATCTCGTGGCCGCCCTCGAACAACTCGACGAGGAAACCGAACAGGGTCGCGTGCGAGGGCAGATAGAAATGCCCGGTGGTGAGTTTTTCCTCGATCGCCACGCCGATGTATTCCTGTGAGTCCTGCAACATTGAGGACAGCAGGCTTTTCTCCGGACCGAGCGCATGCGGCAAGGCGCGGGTCACATCATCCACCGCCGTCGCTCCTTGTTGCAGGGACGGGTTCTGGGGGAATGAAGGCGGGATTTTAGTATCAACTGCCATACGCGGGGCGGAACCATGATAAAAGCCTCATGCTATCGCAAGCAGGCAATTATTTAAAAATCCCACAGGCCCGGGAATATTCCATGCTGACATCTGCATGGCCTGTGAATAGCCGTGAACAAGTGCGGGCAAGGCCGCAGATTATAGGTGTTCCCTGCATCGTTGAGCGCCTGACTGAAGGAACTGGGAATTCTGAATTTCAGCTTGTCAAGCGGGTTGGGATCTCTAGGTTGCGCGTCATGGTACGACTTGCAGCAACAGCCAAGACACGGAAAGCGGTCGCCATGCGCTGCACAGTTACGGGCAGCGGGATGACCGTTCATCGCAAACAAGGCAAGCGCCATCTGGCACAATCCATCTGAGCCGTGGCCCAAGTACTCGCAGCCGAATCCCCACCCCCCGTCACTCGCTCCAAGGCCGAGTTACGACGCGGCATGACGATCATCAGTGTTGGTCTGATCGCCACCACCCTAGGCACGGTGACCAGCATTGGCGAACTGCCGCTCACCAATGTGCTGATGAATCAACTCGGCTGCGATCCCGAGAAAGTTTCGCGGTTTTTCTGGTTGATGACCATTCCCTGGGCCTTCAAACCGCTGGCCGGACTGCTTTCCGATAGCATACCTCTGTGCGGGACGCGCCGCCGCCACTACATCCTCTGTGCCTCGGCCATCGCCGCCGCGCTGTGGTTTGTGTTAGCCTGGGTCACCGCCAGTTATTTCATCATGCTGGCCGCAGCCATGATGCTCTATGCATCTTTCATGTTGGTCAGCACGGTCATCGGTGCCCTGATTGTGGAGGAAGGGCGTCGCAACGCCGCCACCGGCAGGCTCACCTCGCTGCGCTCGGTGATCGTCAATATCAGCTACTTGGTGGGCGGGCCGGTCAGCGGTTTGTTGGCCACCCGCTTTGGTCCCACCGGGGGCCTGCGGATGGCTGCGGGATTTGGGTCGCTGATCTTCCTGTGCCTGTGGATCGCGAGTTTTTTGTTGCTGCGTGAAAGCCGCATTCCGCGCGTGCCCGTGGGCCAGACGGTGCGCAACGCCGGACGCAACATTGCCGGCTTGTTCAAGTATCCGACGCTGTGGGTGGCCGTGGGATTCATCTCGCTGGTGCTGGCAATCCCCAGCTACGCCACGCTCCTGACCTTCAAGCAGCGCGAACAACTGGGTTTCAGTTTCCAGCAGATAGGTTATCTCCGGCTCACCTTCGGTGTCTTTGGGCTGTTAGGCGCGGTCGCTTTTCGCATCATGTGCGGCAGACTGTCGCTGCGCTGGACCCTGACCATCGGCCTGATCATCCTGTCACTGGGCAACCTGGCGTATTTTTTCTATAACAGCATGCCCGCAGCCTTCTGCATCGAGGCCTTGTACGGAATCATGCTCACGCTGATCCAGGCACCCCTCTTCGATCTGGCCGCGCGCTCCACGCCCAAGGGTAGCGAGGCGCTGGGATACGGTCTGATCATGGCGGTCTGGAGCAACGTGCAGCAGTTTGCCCCGTGGTTTGGATCGACTCTCAACCAGACCTTCCATGTCTCGTTGAACGGCCTGATTTGGATCAACGTGGTGGCTTCGATGGCGCTGGTGGCCGTGGTGCCGCTGATGCCGCGCTCCATCATGAGCCGCCGCGAAGGCGAGCACTAATCCCATCTCTCACAGTTCTGCAATCCATCTGGCGGCTCACATCCGGCGGCGAATTTGGATGAAGCCGGTCAGCCCCTTGAACCCCAACAGCAGAGTCACGATCCACAGTGGCACGTCGAGACTCCCCGGCCATAGATAGATCTCCACCGGGATCCACGCATAGACTAAGAAGCGGGGCCGGACGAGCCAGGAATACGGAATGGCCAGCGCGTTGCGAACCATCGCGAAGATGACGACGACGCCATAGAAGAACAGATAGAGCGCTCCTGGCCAAATGCCCGCATGTCCGGCGTATATCAGCGTCACTGTGCTGAAAGTCACCACCATCTGGTCGGTGGCGGTGTCGGTGAAGGATCCCCGATTGGAGGCTTGATGCGTGAATCGAGCCAAGGGCCCATCCAATCCGTCCAACAGAACATGCGCCAGCAACAGGCCGAGCGCGACTGGTCGGAAACCCCATAAGAACAACGGGCAGAAGGCCAGACCCGCGAGCAGGGAAAGCAAGGTAAGGTGATTGGGGGTGACCCGGAATCGGGCTAGGGCCGCGAGCAACGGTTTGAGCAGTTGTCCGCGCCACTCCTGCGAATACTGCATGAAGGTCCCCTCCCCTTCGGAGTAACAGGTCACTTTTTCTGGCGGTTCAAGCGGCATGTCGCATCAGGTGTCAAATGACGGCATCTCGTCAAGGGCGGATATGTCGAAAAACAGGGGACGGAAGCTCATGCCGCGGATGGCACTGCCGGTGTTGTGGAAGAGAACCCCCTCGTGCTCGTGGCCGGTGAATGGCAAATGAGTGTGGCCGAAATAACAATCGCGGGTCGTGTGTCGCCAACCGGGTATGGCGTCATCCAGATAGTACCCGATACGCTGGACCGTCTGGTGCCGGCGGAAATGCCATTGATGTGCCAGACGCGTGAAGCCTAACCGATCGGCACACGCATAGGCGGCCGCCCTGAGCGGACCGCGCTGCCGATCCCGCCGCCAGATGTCGCGATAACGGTCCAGTGCGGCGGCGCCCATCGTGGCATGGGCACAATCACCATGCAGGAACACGGC
>JAPLUJ010000525.1 GCA_026397695.1 Verrucomicrobiota bacterium
GTGGGGTGGCACGGCATAAACATCGGCGGCGACGACGTAGGGTTCGACTTTGTAGTTGGCGATTTGTCCGGCGGTGGTGCCGTGGCGGACGGGATTGAGGAGATTGAAGAGATCCCACGCGTGCTGGCTATCGCCCATGAGAGCGAAGGCCATGGTGGTCCAGATGGCGCCGTGGGTGTATTGGCCGCCGTTCTCGCGCACGCCGGGGATATAACCTTTGATATAACCCGGATTGAGCGGCGATTTGTCGAAGGGTGGATCAAACAATTGAATAAGTCCGGCGGTGCGGTGGACGAGCCGTTGATCGACGGCTTGCATGGCCTCGCGCGAGCGGGACGGCTCGCCGGCACCACTGATGACCGCCCAGCTTTGCGGCAGGGAATCGATCTGGCATTCCGCATTGGATTGGGATCCTAACACTTCGCCGTTGTCGAAGTAAGCGCGGCGATACCAATGGCCGTCCCAGGCATGCCGTTCGATGTTTTGTTGCAGTTGTTGCGCCTGGGCCACGCAGCGGTCGGCGAAGGCCGCGTCGTTGTGGGCGCGGGCCAGCCGGGCAAAGAGGATGAGCACGTCGTAAAGGAAAAACGCCAGCCAGACGCTTTCGCCGCGACCGTCCTTGCCTATCAGGTTCATGCCATCATTCCAATCCCCGCAACCGATCAGCGGCAACCCGTGCCCGCCGAATCGCAACCCGCGTTCGATGGCCCGCACGCAATGCTGGTAAAGCGTGGCGAACTCGCCGGAACCATTCGGCAAGTCATAGTAGGCTTCCTCCTCCGGCTTGACGGGGCGGGCTTCGAGGAAGGGAATCATTTCATCGAGCACGCCGGTGTCCGCCACACACTCCACATAGCGGCAGGTCACGTAAGGCAACCACAGATAATCGTCGGACGAATGGGTGCGCACTCCGCGCCCGGACGGGGGATGCCACCAATGCTGGACATCGCCCTCGCGGAATTGGCGCGCGGCGGCGCGCAGCAGATGCTCGCGGGTGAGGCCGGGTTCGGCATGCACCAGCGCCATCACGTCCTGCAACTGGTCGCGGAAGCCATAGGCGCCGCTGGACTGATAGAATCCGGTGCGGCCCCAAAGGCGGCAGCCGATGGTCTGATAGAGCAGCCATCCGTTGGCCATGACATTCACGGCGGGGTCGGGCGAGTCCACGCTGATCGCGCAGAGGGAGCGGCTCCAATACGACCAGACGCCTTCGAGCGCGCTGCGGCAGGCGTCCGCGCGACGAAAGCGATGGATGAGGTTCTGCACATCCGTCGGGCTGCGGCCGACGCCGAGGCGGAAGCTGGTTTCCTGCTCCTGACCGCTTGCCAGATCGAAGGTCACTTGCATGGCACCGCACGGGTCGAGGCCTGCGCCGACCTTGCCGGAAAGTCCGGTGCGTTTCATGGCGGCCGGTTGTGACAGGTTGCCGTTTCTGCCGATGAACTCCTTGCGGTCGCCGGTGAGGGAGCGCGTACCATCATTCACGTCGAGGAACACGATGCGGCCGGGGAAATCGGTGTTGCCGAAATTGCGCGTCAAGAGTGCGCCGGTCTTGATATCCACTTCGGTCCGCACGTGCAACAGGTGGTTGTGCCGCAGGTCGCCTAACACCCATTCCAGATA
>JAPLUJ010000757.1 GCA_026397695.1 Verrucomicrobiota bacterium
CGGCCCCATCGGCCCCATCAACCACGCCTGAATGATGACCGTCCTCATCGCTTGTTAGGAGCCATCTCCTCGTTGCGCCTGACCCTCATTTGTCTTGCGGCGGCGTTCGTGCTGGTGTTTGCCGGGACGCTGGCGCAGGTGCGCCTGGGCCTCTATTTCGTTCAGGAACAATACTTCCAAAGTTGGTTCATTTGGTGGTCCGCTGCTGCCGGCAACTTTAAACTCCCGGTATTCCCCGGCGGCCATCTGATAGGCGCGGTGTTGCTCATGAATTTGATCGCATCGCTGATCTATCGTCTCCGTTGGACCTGGCGCAAACTCGGCATCCAACTGATTCACTGCGGCATCATCATCATGCTCGCAGGCGGCCTCGCCACCGATCTTTTCTCCGTCTCCTCCTACATGCGCATCAAGGAGGGCGAAACCAAGAATTACTCGGAAGACAGCAGCCATAGGGAACTTGCGGTGACCGACCTCACGGATCCCAACAACAACCATGTCACCGCCGTGCCGGGCGATGTGCTCGCCGCGGGCGGCACCCTCACCCACAAGTCGCTGCCCTTCAAAATCGTGGTCCGCGGATTCTATCAAAACTCGGAATTGCACATGATCGACCAGCAGTCGGGCCATGCGGTCCCGGCGTCCACCCAAGGTGCCGGCGCGAGAATCTCGGTCCAATCCAAGCCCCGCGCCACCAAGATGGACGCCCGCGACGTGATGAGCGCCGTGCTCGAAATTGTTCCAGACAACGGCGGCACCGCGCTCGGCACCTGGCTCGTTTCCGATGTCATGGCCGAACCTCAGGAGTTTGATCTGGAGGGCCGCCATTGGAGTCTCGAACTCAGAGCCACCCGCTACTATAAAGACTATGGTTTGACGCTGATCGATTTCACCCACGAAACCTATCCCGGCACCCAAATCCCGAAAAACTTCTCCAGTAAGATTGCTCTTGCCGATGACAAGAACAACGATCACCGCCAGGTCGTGATCTATATGAATCACCCGTTCCGTTACCTCGGCGATACCTACTATCAATCCGGCTTCGATCCGGATAACACCGGCACCGTGCTGCAAGTGGTCCGCAACCCCGGCTATCAAGCCCCATACATCGCTTGTGTGCTTGTGTCCCTCGGCCTGATGTTCCAATTCACCCTCCACCTTGTCGGCTTCGCCCGCCGTGCCAAACCCACCGCCGCGCCATGAAACGCTTCATTCCTTATCTCGTTCTTGTCATCGCCGGCCTGTGGATCGGGGCGTCATGGATCGCTCCACAACCCAAGCCTAACGACTTCGATGTTAGATCCTTCAGCTGCCTGCCGGTATTGGTGGGCGGGCGCCTCAAGCCGCTCGATACCGTGGCGCGCAATTCGCTGCTCATCATGCGCGGCAAACAGACGCTACGCCTCTCTAACGGCGGGAAAATGGCGGCCTCGCGCTGGCTGGCCGATGTATTGTTCAATGCTCCGGTGGCTGATACCTATCCGGTCTTTGCCATCGCCAACCCGGATGTTCTGGGCATCTTCGGCTGGGCGCAGGCGGACAAACGCTATTGCACCTATGCCGAACTCCAACCGTATCTGGCGAAAATCGACGACGAGGGCAAAACCGCGGCGGATATCGAAGCCGCCAAACGCACCCCCTTCCACACCGCCATCTATAACCTGCGCAACTCGCTGATTCTCTATCAACAACTCAAGAGCAGCATCCAACCGGAAAATGCCAGCGACTTCGCGGCCGAAATCCAGGCCTATACGGCGGCGGCCGAGGCGGCCGCGGCGCTCAAACAAGGTGCCACCGCTCCCACGCAAGACCCGCGCGCCGTGCTCACCGCCGCCACCACCCGCTACGAAGCCCAAGCCCAATTCGCCTACATGCTTGTCGTGGCACCTCCCGCAGGCGGCAAGGCCGGCGATTGGCTGAGCACCGGTGCCGCCTTGCTCCGCGTGGAATCCCCGCAAGCCATTCCCGCTGCGGTCTCCGCCTTCGCCAACATGGGCGACGCGCTGCGCAAAAACGACCCTGCCACTTTCTCGCGGGCGGCCGATGCCTATGCGGATTGGATCGGCAAGGAACATCCGGATGTAAACGGACGCGCCGCCTACGAGCTGCGCTTCAATCTCTCACAGCCTTTCTATCATAGCATGGTGTTGTATGTCGCAGCCTTCTTGTTAGCCTGTGCCTCCTGGCTGGTTTGCCCCAATGGCTTGCGCAAAACCGCCTTCCTCCTGCTCGTGCTGGCTCTCGCGGTGCATTCCTTCGGCATGTTCTCGCGCATGCATATCCAAGGCCGCCCGCCCGTCACCAATCTCTACTCCTCGGCCATTTTCGTCGGCTGGGGCGCGGTCTTGTTAGGTCTGGTGTTGGAGCGGATGTTCCGCGATGGCATCGGCGCAGCTTGTGCCGGCATGGTCGGCTTCATCACCCTGATCATTGCCCACCATCTCGGAGCCAACGGCGATACCCTCGAAATGATGACCGCCGTGCTCGATAGCAACTTCTGGCTGGCCACCCACGTCGTGGTCATCACCGCCGGCTATTCCGCGATGTTCCTGGCCGGCATGTTGGCCGCCATTTATGTCTGCCTCGGCGTGTTCACCCGCATGCTCACGCGCGAGACCGCGCAAACCCTGACCCTCATGGTCTATGGCATCATCTGCTTTGCCACTCTGTTCAGCTTTGTCGGCACCGTGCTCGGCGGTATCTGGGCCGACCAATCGTGGGGCCGTTTATGGGGCTGGGATCCCAAGGAAAACGGTGCCCTGCTCATCGTCTTGTGGTGTGCCTTGATCCTGCATGCCAGATGGAGCGGCCTGATCCGCCAGCGCGGCCTGATGGCCATGGCTGTTTTCGGCAATGCCGTCACCGCCTTCTCATGGTTCGGTGTCAATA
>JAPLUJ010000569.1 GCA_026397695.1 Verrucomicrobiota bacterium
AGGCCAGACCTTGGCCCAGGATCACATCCGCGCCATTTTCCATCACCGCCGCCTCCGCCGAACAGTTCATTAACACCCGTATGCCGGACTGCCAATTGCCGCAATCACCCGCCTCGATGCGCCGACGATTCAGGAATAACCCATCCGCACAGGCCAGGCCGGTGATCTTGCCGCTGAGGCGTAAGAACTCCGCCACCAAGCGTGCGACTTCGGTGGTGCCGATGGAACCGGTGACGCCCACCACCGGGATGCGCCCGGTATCGCCGTTAGGAAACAGATGATCGATGATGGCCCGGCCAACAGGGCGCGGCTCGCCGGCTGCCGGTTGCAGGTGCGTCAATAATCCCGGGCACGCATGCACGGCGGTAATCGCCCCGTCCTGCGCGACCAGCGGACATGCGATATCGTGCGCCACCAGATCCACCCCTGCAATGTCCAGCCCGATGACCCGGGCCGCCAAACAAGCCGCCGCCGCCGTCTCCGGGTGGACTTGATCCGTGACGTCGGCCGCCGTGTGGGGAAGGCTGAAATTTTCGGTGCCGGCATCCAAGCGTGCCGCCGCCACCAAGGTGTCGCCGACCACTAACAAGCGGTGTCGTTGGCCGCCGCCTTCCGGTTCGCCCTTGTTAGCATCCGCCACTGGCAAGGCGCACGCCTTCAACAACCGGCGGGTCAGTTCGGAATTGCGGGTGATGCCTTCGGCGATGGCACTGGTGCGGTCGGTCTCGGCCGCCCAGATCCGTCGCTGGCGCGATCCATAGCCGAGTTGCACCAGGTTGTCGGCGGACAATTGCAGCGTAGGAATGCCGCGATCCATGGCGGTGGCGGCATCCACCATGCAGGCGGTATTCGGTCCTAACTGATACTTGCGGGCCAACTCCTGTAGCCGCTGTTGGGTGGCCTCCACATCGAACGGTGTATCCTCAATGGCCGCCATCACCAAATCCCGTGCCGCATGCAGGCAAGCGCGGGCGACATCCTCCTGCCGCGCCCGCACCGCCACTTTATAGATACCCCGCACGCCGGTCTCACGCGCCTTGCCGAAGCCACACGGAATACCCGCCAGATTCTGCAGTTCCAGGGTGACGTGTTCGAGGATGTGTGCCGCCCACGTCCCCTCCTGCAACCGTCTAACAAATCCGCCCGGTTCGTCGTAACTGCAGCGGTGTTCGGCCAAGGTCGGCAACCACGCGCACAGCCGATCCACAAAGCCGGGCAGCGTGTTAGATGGATACTCCTCCAATGCGCCGATATCGACCCACGCTTCCAATACCGGCCGATAGGTCCAAATGTTCGGGCCACGAAGTGAAAGAATATTGAGAAACCGAATGTCTTTGCGTTGCATGAAACCGACGCCACACATCAGAGTGACGCACGCGTTTTCTTTCCGGTTTTCCCCACCAAATCAAGTCCCATGTCGAAAATCCTGCGAATTCGACCGACAAATGTGTTGCAAGGCCCGCGAAATGCGGCAAAAACCCGTTCCAGCCCATCACGGTGTTCGTTACCGGCGTCGTGAAAAATCCGCGGGCCCTTCCCGATGCCGCCAGCCACTCACTCGCGTTCGCCCTCCGCCGCCACGGTCCTGCCCGAATCATGGCGCAGCGAAATTGTCGCCGCACTGGCCGAGGGGGAATCCGTCATCGCCTGCCTCGAACTCGACCTCACCCTGCACCTCCGCTTCGACTCAGGTATAGTCGTCCTGACCGACCGCCAGTGGCTCGCCAAAACCCCGGGCGTGCCCAACTGGCAACACTGGATGTTAGGCCCGGGACTAACACTCCAACATCGCGACCACGCGGGCGTCGGAACCCTTGAGTTGTTAGATGAAAACGGGTTGCTCGCCCGTTGGCATCACACCTTGGGCCGCGATGTGGCGCTGCGGCGCCTCACCGGGCAATTCCAGGAACTGGTCCAAGCCATGGTCGACAACCGGGCGGCGGTGCCGTGCGCGGATGCGGTGTGTCCGATTTGTGAAAACCCGAT
>JAPLUJ010000364.1 GCA_026397695.1 Verrucomicrobiota bacterium
CCGCATGGATGGCCGAACTGGCGGCCGAACTCACCGCCCGCACGCCGTCATCCGGTCGCGATGCGCCCGATATCTTCCTGCTCGTCCACGACCTGCAACGCTTCAAAGCCCTGCGCCCCGAGGATGATTTCAAGTTCTCTATCGATGACGACGCGGCCGCCACCGTCAGCCCGTCGAAGGCTTTCGCGGATTTGTTAGGCGAGGGCGGACCATGTGGCATGCACGTGCTGGCGGCCACCGATACCTGGAACAACGTCAGCCGCTGGATTCCGCGCAAATTAATGGCCGAGTTCGAAATGCGCGTGCTGTTCCAGATGAGTGCCAACGATTCGGCCAACCTCATCGATGCCCCCGCCGCCACCACGCTGGGTCTCCATCGCGCCCTGTTCTTCAATGAACACCTCGGCACCCTCGAAACCTTCCGCCCCTACGCCATGCCGGATTCCGCCTGGCTCGAAACCATCATGTTATGAGTTCGGGTTGTGGTGTGGCGAGTCAGAATGCCAATCGCACGGAGATTGTTCCCATGATTTTGCATATCGAATAGTCTGACACAGCACCGGCAAAATGTTAGAAAAAAAGCGCTCACCTACTGGTTCGACAGGTAATGGCTGCGCGGATTCTGAATACCCGCTATTCAATATCAGCTTGGGTGTTGGATTGTGGGGGTTTTGGCCGGAGTGAGCAGCCCGATGAGCAACCCCGTGGTGAGTCCGGTGCAGAAACCGAACACATGGCCGAGCACGTCGGTGTTGCCGCCGTGGCTGCCGCCGCCTAACCACCCGAGCAGAATGATGCCGGCAATGAGCGGGGCGGTGATTTTCGCCCATGGAAGCCGCATCCGGTCGCGCAGCATGGCGGCAAAACCAATGCCTGATAGAATTCCGAGCGCTCCGAACACGGCGGTGGACGCGCCAATCGAAACGAAGGATTCCGGATAGGTGAACACCGAGGTCAGGGCGTTGCCAAGCGTGCCGCAGACCAGAATCAGCAACCAGGCACGCCACGGGCCGACGGATCTCGCAACCAGGGTGCCGAAGAAAAGCCCGCTGAGCAGGTTGCC
Source organism: Verrucomicrobiota bacterium (assembly GCA_026397695.1). Classification (GTDB taxonomy): domain Bacteria; phylum Verrucomicrobiota; class Verrucomicrobiia; order Verrucomicrobiales; family Akkermansiaceae; genus Luteolibacter. Next base: position 1,064 of record JAPLUJ010000364.1, read on the forward strand.
AACGAGGTGGGGGAAATCGGCGTGAAGAAATAAACCCGTGAACGGGCGCCACCATTCGCCACGGTCTATCAAGCCGGTGCTGGAGGATGCCGCCCGCTCGACGAGCGAGGGGTGCTCGCCCTGCCAGATAAATGTGAGAACCAAAGAGATCATCCAAAGCGCATAAACGTCCCAGCCCGGCGGATAACGGAACACCTCGTGATCGGTGGTCGGGACGAGTACGGGTTGCTGTTGCTCGCTGTCGTACGTGCGCAGTTCCTGGGAGATTTCGGCTACGGATTGCGGTTCTGCGTGCAGGGAAAATTCTCCGGCAGGTTCCGCTTCGGCGACCCAACAAGGTTCCTGCATCGCGAGAATCACCAAGCCATGCTCCTGGGCCTGCTCGAGTGTCGGGTATTCCCCGACCTTCACCAGTTCATCCCATTGCGTGGAAGCGTTTTCATCCGTGGCACTCATGGGATTGTCCTTACATCATGCAGCGTGCCGTCGTTCCGGCACGCACCAAAATATCCAAGGTTTTTCGCATCCGTCAATCCACGGCTTGCCATCCACGGTTTACCGGGCAGCCGCGGCCATGAGGCCCGGCCCGCCGCCACCCTGCCAGAACTCGAGGATTTGGCATGGACGGATCTAACACCCAGCGGTCCGCCACTCGGCCAAGGCATGGTTGGCGGGGCGCAAAGCGGGCGCGAGCGAGCGGTAAATCTCGAACAACGGTTGGTAACGCGCCGTGACCGCAGTGTTGGGATGGTAGATATGTGTGGAACCTTTGACCCGCGCGGCGGCTTCATCCAGATCGTGCCAGAGGCCGAGAGCCACACCCGCCAACATGGCCGCTCCTAGCGGCGAGGTGTCCTGGATCTCCGAGACCTCCACCTCCATGCCGGAAATGTCGGCTTTGTTCTGCAGCCAGAAGGAATTGCGAGTGGCACCTCCGGAAGCGACAATCCGTTGGAATCGCGTCTCCATGCACTCTTCCATGGTTCTGAGGATATGCAGAAACTGATAGTTCAGGCCTTCGATGACGGCCCGCAACAGATCGGTTTTGCGCGTCGTGTTGAGGAGTCCGACAAAGGCACCGGCAGCCTGGCTATCATTGACCGGACAGGGCGCGGAAGAAAGATAGGGCAGAAAAATCACCCCGCCCGCACCGGTCGTCGGTTCGCGTTCAACTGCGGCCACCACATCCTCCCATGGCCGGTCTGCATCGCCGGTGACCTCGCGGAACCACGATAGCGCGGAGGCCGAGGGCGAACCACCCCAGACTGCGTATCGCCCGGGTGCAACATGCGCCTGCACACAGACACCCGCACGGCCCAAGGTCCAACTGCTGTCGGGTTGCGTGACGGTGGCGATCAGGCTCTCCCAGCTTCCCATGATGTTGGCAACCACGCCCGGCCGGTGCGCGCCGATCGGCAGCGTGCCACAGAGATGGTCCTGCCCGCCCAGCACCACCAAAGCGCCCTGCGGCAAACA
>JAPLUJ010000402.1:0-3072 GCA_026397695.1 Verrucomicrobiota bacterium
CCGTTCCGTGGAGCAGTTGCCGGGATAATTGGAAATCGTTCTTGCATCGGGAGTTCGCCCTCGTAGCATGTCACTGATTCTTAACGTTCGGCAGAAATTCATATGAAAATATCTCCTCTAGCGTTCCGTGGACTGTTAATGGTAGTGCTGATACTGGAATTTGGCGGGTTCATAACCTACAGATTAACGGAGTATCTGCTTCCACGCAACTTGCAGATATATCTCCGGGAGGATGCACAGAATACAATTACAGAAATGGAAAGATGGTTTCTCATTATTGCTACCCTTGCCTTTATAGGATGGTGCGTTTCGTTTATCGGATTGTTCACATTCAAGAGATGGGGTAGAACTCTGTTTCTGGCATCCAATTGCATCGGAATCGCTTGTACACCCATCGCCGGACCGGCAGTCTATTCTGGGATAGCGGAAATGCTTAATAATTTATTAGACATTAGCATTGGAGTTGTAATGGCCATTTCCTATTTCACGCCACTCTTCGATGAACGACAAGCCGCACAAGGCGCTGATGACAAGCCGTCAGAACCAATTAAGCCGAGTAGAGATGATCCTTGGGGTCTGGATCCAGGTATTACTCCTCAGAGTCTTGGAGGTGCGTTATTTCAGACCATAGGCCGAATCTTCAGAGCAAAGTAGTCAACATGCCGAACAATTCACTCCTGCCGACAGCCTTCAGCCACACAAACTCAAACCACAAGCTTCCCTGCCGCGCTGCGGCAGAGTGAGACGTTCGGCAGATAATGAAAGCGTTCATACTACCATTGCTTATTACAGCGCTGACCTACCCTTGTCTGGGCCAAGCGCAGGATCCCTTTGAGCCAAGTCCAGAGCAGCAGACCGAGGAAGAATCAGATCGCGCGGCGTTTTTCGGTGGCAATGGCCCCGTCAATCTAACATCGCTTCGAGGAAAGCCAATCAAAAATCTGGATTTACTAGCATGCGATGATCTGAAAGATATTTCCCCAGTTGCCGGCTTGAAGCTTAAGGACGTCATGCTGTGGAAGATCGATATTGAAGACATCTCCCCACTTGCAGGGATGCCTATCCAAAAGCTCGTGATCTTTGGCTGTCCGGTGAAGGATTTGACGGTCTTGAAGGGAATGCCACTGAAGTCACTCTGGATTGGAGCAACGAAGGTAACTGACTTCTCCCCTTTGAAGAACCTGCCATTGACAGATCTCAGCCTCCACTCGTCGGAGGTGTCGAACCTCTCCCCGTTGGAGGGAATGCCGTTGGAGAGCTTGAATATTCGGGTGACTGGCAAGATTTCGGACCTTACACCCCTCAAAGGCATGAAGTTGAAGACCTTGGATTTTGATTCAGACACGGTCACTCGTGGCATGGATATCATTCGCGACATGAAGTCACTTAAGGAGATCAACCGAATGCCTGCGGACGAATTTTGGCGGAATTACGACGCGCAACAGATCGAAAGAAAAAACAAAGCCGAACAAGGCAGTGGTGGACAACCGGCTACCCGCCCCGAGTCGAAATGACCCTCTTGACTACAACCCTTAACCCTGTTGCGGAGTGGCTCTCCCGGTAGCCGGTGCCACACCTCGACGTTCGTAAAAAAAAAAAAATATGAAGAATACGCTCGCTGGTTTGATGACGGCTATAGTGTTAGCTTGTTATTCTCATGGGGGTGAACCAATGCCTCGGGGTGTACCCACGGCGGAACAGATCGCCTGGCATCAAATGGAAATCCAGATGTTCTTGTGCCTGGACCCCTGTACGTGGCAAGGGAGGGAATACGACAATCATTCCACGACGCTGGATAAGGTCAATCCGGCGAAGCTTGACACCGACCAGTGGTGCGAAGTGGCCAAGTCGTTTGGAGCGAAACAGATTCTCTTCGTGGCGAAGCACACGGGCGGTTTCTGCTGGTGGCAGACGGAAACAACCGACTACAGCATCAAGAAGACCCTGTACAAAGACGGTAAAGGCGATGTCCTGGCCGAACTGTCACAAAGTTGCAGAAAGCATGGCCTGAAACTGGGAGTTTACATCTACCCTGGGGATGACCAGTGGGGCGCCGGGATCGGCAGCGGCGGCCGTACAAAAGACCCTGCCAAACAGGAAGCTTACACGAAGGCCCTGCGCCAACAGTGGACCGAAGTGTTGACCAGGTATGGTGATATCAGCGAACTCTGGTTCGACGGAAGTTGTGTGATCGATTTGTCGGACATTATCCAGAAACATGCCCCGAAGGCCATGGTGTTTCAAGGGGCTCATGCGACCCTGCGCTGGCCGGGGAATGAAAAGGGACTTGCTCCGTACCCGACATGGCAAACCGTAAAGAAGGCAGCTGCACTCACTGGCGTTTCAACCGGACGCCATAGCGATCCAGATGGCGACGTCTGGCTGCCCATGGAAATGGATACGACGCTGTTGGACCACAAGTGGTTCTGGGCACCGGATACGGATAGAATGCTGAAGTCCACAAAGACGCTGATGGATGTTTACTACGCGTCTGTCGGGAGAGGCTGTGTTCTGCTGCTCAATGCCACACCCGACACAACCGGGCTTATTCCAGCGTCTCACGTCAGGCGCTATGAGGAGTTTGGAAACGCCATTAGCCGCATATACGAGAACAAGAAGGGCGAAGTAAGCGGCAAGGGACGGACATTGGAACTCCGATTTGAACGTCCGGCCCCGGTTAGCCACATCATCCTGGGGGAAGACATCAAGGGGGGCCAGATTGTCCGAGCCTATGAGGTGGATGGATTGATCAAGAATGAATGGAAGAAACTGCTGGACGGTGTTTCGATTGGCTACAAGAAAATCGACGTAATCAATACGGTAACGGTCGAAGGTTTGCGCCTTCGAGTCACTAGAGACGTTGGGGAACCCGTTATCCGGAGTTTTGCCGCGTACGAAGTCGTGACGACCGACGAGAGACCGGACACGGGGGATACTAAAGAGAGGGCATGGAGGGATGTTCCCGAGTGGAGGAAGGTCGCTCTTACGGAAGAGTGGAAAACGATCGACCTTGATCTATCGACTTATATCACGACTCCCGGACAGTATGAGGTCGAACTGCGTGGAACTGGA
>JAPLUJ010000402.1:3186-4848 GCA_026397695.1 Verrucomicrobiota bacterium
GTGCGGAAAGTTATGGTTGTGGTAGCAGGCACGGAAGCGCCGCGATTGATCACGCAACTAAAACGGCCCACTGCATGGATCCTTTCACGCACCGATCAGGTGACAGATGACGCTCAGGGACGAACCACATTACGACTTGAGGCCCGAAAGAAGAATACAGAGGCCAGCGGGGTGAGTGCATTGTATATTCGCGGTTTGCAGTAGAGACAAATGGCCGGTCATTTGACGTACGAACAAATGAATCCAGAATATTGTCGCTCCGCTCCAACTTCTGATTCATGACGTTATGCAAAGAAAACATGAGTGACATCTGGCCATTTGAGGCGCCTCGCAACGTCGCCTGTTTCACCACGCGCGCGGTCTTGGGTGGATCGCCAATCTTGGAGGTCTACCATGACTACGAGGATGGAGCATGGCAGTTCCACGCAGCGGAAGCGGGGGAACCCGTGATTGTTGCGCTCGAAGAGGTCTATCGCAGAGACACTTCGATCGGTGAGCTACACGATCTTCCGGATGGTTGGCGGGCGCTTCGCACAAGTCCGACCGACGTTTGGATCCGGTCACTGAATCATCCCTATCCGAGCTTCCCGAAGCACGGCTATTATCTCGAGAACGCTGTCGAGTTGTCGAAGATCTTTCCCGAGTCATTCTTTATTCCTTCAGAGGGTGAGCGCCTCGGAATTAAGGAAGGCGATTTCGTGAAGCTGATGTTCTCATTTATCCCGGAGGGTCAGCGGGCCGTAGCCTATGATTGCGAGAGGATGTGGGTCGTTGCCAAGGAGCGGACAGATGACCATTGGGTTGGAGTGCTGGATAACGATCCTCAATTTCACAAGGCGGTTTCGAGCGGAGACGAACTATGCTTTCATCCCGATCACATTCTCGCTATCCAGACACTAAAAGAGGCATAACAAGTCATGGCGCACCAACCGGCATAAGCTCGTCAATTCCATTTCAAAATCAATTCAACCGCGCCGGTGGGCGCACATTTAACGTTAGCTCAAAGAACAATGAAACACAAAATTCACTTAGCGATTGGTGTGCTCCTGCTCATGCTTTTCGGAACATGGATCTACCGGGCGCAACTCGGAGTCAGCTCAACTACTTTCAGTGGTCCTGAATTTCACGCTCGAAATAGTGACGAATGCTCGACCGTCTATTCAGAATTCTCGCACCATCTCGAAGAAATTGGATACAAGGGATCTGTCTCGCCCTCGGAGTTCGATTCGTGGGCCGGTCTGCACAGTGAAGGAATGAGTCAAATTTGGTTTGAGAAGAGCGAGTCGAACAATCAGAAGACATATGTGTCTGTGGATCTGGAGAAGACGGCTGTGCGAACCAGCATTACATGGAAAAGTTTTGGCACGCATCGGAAGGCGCATCTCGCCAAGCAGGGTGCATACAAATTGGCAGTGGATCTGGACGATTGGTTTCGCGCCCGCAAAGAGCTAAACGAGGTGCCCCAGAAATTCAAAGACGAAAAGAGGCAAGGATTCATCGAGAACGCGATGAATCAAGAGAGCTAACAAGATTAGATGAGAAGGCAGCAGCGGTGCTTGCGCGCCGTGATACACTCGCTGCCGTCATGAAAAACAAAATTCCATCCATCACCATTGGCCTCGATCTCGGGGACAAGAAACACGCCATCTGCGTTCTCAACCA
>JAPLUJ010000510.1:0-5007 GCA_026397695.1 Verrucomicrobiota bacterium
CCGTCTTGCCGCCCCCGTTTTCGTGATAGGCGCGCTGCTTTCCGTGTTCAGTCTCTGGCTCAACACCCAGGTGGTTCCTCGTTCCATGGCCACGACTGTGGAGTTGATCTACGAGCAGGCCAAGCGCGATCCGGATTCGTTGCTCAAACCCGGGGTGGTGCAGGGCAATTTCAAGACGGATGGCAGTGAGAGCCAGAAAATCCTCATTGAGGGGAAAAGCGGTGAATGGGTGGAGGGATTCCATTACTATCAATTGTCGGCGTCCGATGAGGATGAACGGACGTATGTCCATGCCTCACGTGCCGCGCTCACCGTGGATGAGGCTAACAGCCGGTTGCGGGTGAAGCTGGAAGATGCATATTTTGAAACCCACAAGTCCGATGGAACGATCGAGATGGCCTTTGCGGGCAAGGCGGAACCGCTGATCATCGACCTGAAAAGCTCGCAAAACCGGAAGACGCGTCCCAAGACCATGAACAACGACGAGATCCTGGCGGAAATCGCGGCGCACCCGGAGTTTTCATACGCCAAGAAGATCAAACTCCAGAGCGAGATCACCCGCCGTTATTCATTCTCGATGGCTTGTTTCGCGTTCGCCTTCATCGCCGTGCCTCTGGGACTCAGTGCCCGCCGTCGTGACACCTCGGCCGGCCTCATCCTGAGTTTGCTCATTGGCACCGGGTATTTCATGGTTACGATCCTTGCCGAACAGTGCAAATCGGAGGTTTGGGTCAGGTCCATGCTGTGGGCACCGAACCTCGCCTGTGTTTTGTTAGGTTTATTTCTTTTCCACCGGGCGCGTTTCAAGTAGCTTGCCAGCGGTTTGATGCAACTCCGCCGGTCATTCACCCACGCTGCCAGGAATGTTCGGGATTACTTCGCGTCCGGACAGGTCGCGTTGTTTCCGTTTTTCGCCCCGCTGCGGCGTTACACTTTGGACAAATTGCGGCATGATTCCCGAGCTGCCGCGAATGTTACGTTGTTAGCCGTTTCCCAGGCGATCGCCTTCGCGGCGATTGCGGGACTGCCGGTGGTTTACGGGGTGATGTGCACGGCGGTTGCCGCGCTGGTGGCACCGCTATTTGCGTCGTCACGGCACACGATCATGGGGCCCACCAACGCCACGGCATTCATGTTGTTCAGTTTTTTTGCGGTCAATCCGCTGCTGGTTGGCCGCGCGGGCGAACTGGTTCCCCTGTTGGTGCTGATGGTCGGGATCATTGCCACGATTGGCGCGCTTTGCCGGGTTGCGGATTTGATGCAATTCGTTTCGCGCAGCGTGCTGGTTGGTTACATATCCGGCGCGGCGGTGCTGATTCTGGTCAACCAACTGACCTATCTGTTAGGATTGGGGCGATGGATGGAGATGGAGACCTCGGGTTCCTTCGTGGGATTGGTCATAGGTTTGGTCAAAGCGCTGCCCCATACCGAATGGGTGTCGCTTGGGATAGGAACGGCGACATTCATTCTGTATGTGGGTTTGACGCAATGGAAACCTTCCTGGCCGGTTTTCGCCTTGGCCTTGGTGGTTTCATCCGCGGTGTTCGGCTCGCTCATTCGTTTAGGGGTGGCAGGGTTTGAAGGTGTTGCCACCTTTACCACCTTCGGGTTTGCAGAACTGATGCCGCGCCTGCCGCAATTGTTCCGCGTGGAGATCTTCAATGACATCGCGGCCATGCTCGGCGTGGCCTTCGCCATCGCCTTTCTCGCCTCGTTGGAAAACACCCTGATGGCCAAGACGCTCGCCTCGCACACCGGCGACCACGCCAATGTGAACCAGGACATGTTTTCGGTGGGAATGGCCAACATCGCCTGTGCCATCGCCGGCGGCATGCCCGCATCCGGATCGCTCACCCGCTCGACGCTCAACTTCGAATCCGGTGCGCGCACGCGCTTCGCTTCATTTTTTTGCGGGGTTTACAGCCTTGGTTTTGCCGTGTTGATCGCTGCTTCGGTGGGGTGGGGTGTGCCCTTGATCAACTACATTCCCAAGGCGGCTTTGGCAGCGCTGGTCATCGCGTTGTCGTTCTCGCTGTTCAACGTGCGGCACATTCGCATCTGCCTGCGCTCGACGCATGATGACGCCTTGGTTGCTCGCGCCCCTGCATGTCGCGATTTTCATCGGCGTCGCCATTTCGATTTCCTTGTTCCTACGCAAGGCCAGTCGCCCGTATCTCGTCGAATACATGTTCAACGACGAAGGCGAGTTGCGTGAAATGGGCGAGAAACGCCAACGGCCTATCCCCGCGATTTCCATCGTCCACGTCGAGGGTGATTTGTTTTTCGGCGCGGCCGAGTTGTTCCGCACGCAAATCCAGCGCACGGTTTCCGATCCGAGATTCAAGTGATCATTCTGCGCCTCAAGAACGCCCGCCATCTGGATGCGACGAGCGTGATGGCCCTTGAGGATTTGATTCGCTTCATGCGCAACAAGGGACTGCATCTGATTGTCTCGGGCGCGTCCCGTGAAGTCTACCGGGTGCTGAAAAAATCCGGCGTGCTCCTCACCTTGCAGGAGGGCTGCGACCGCAAGGCCGGCGAAAGCAATTTGTTCCCGGGTAATCCCCGGAATCCGAATCTATCAACCCGCGGCGCCCTCAAGCGGGCCCAGCAACTCCTCGGAACCGACAAGGCCGACATCCGGATTTTCTATGACCCCGGCCAACAGCCGCCATCTCCTTGATGGCGAAAAAATCGAAAATATCATTTAAGACAGGTGAAACACTTCCCGGATTTACATTGAAAAAACGAGGATTTACCCGGAAACGGACGCGGCAATTTGTTCTTGATTCCACCTTTCGAGGCGCTTATGCGAGCCGCCCCCGCGTGCCCGCACCGCAGCTGCGAGCGGCACACCGGGCGACCTAACACGACCTGACATGATCCCCCTGATGCGCAACTGCAAGTCCCTGACCCTGGCCATCGCCGGGGTTATTTTTCTTTCTGGCTGTGCGACGACCGGGCATGCCAATTCCAAAGCCCTCACTCAAGCGGATGCTTATCCGGTGTGGTCCGTCCAGCACGGCAAGGCCTCCTGGTATTCGATCCGGACGAATTCCGGCACCCGTACGGCCAGCGGCCAGCGGCTCACCAATCAGGCGGCCACCGCCGCCCACAAGACGCTGCCCATGGGAACCAAAGTGCGTGTGACCAATGAGACTAACGGAAAATCCGAGGTTGTTACCATCATTGATCGTGGACCCTACATCCGCGGACGCGTCATTGATCTGACCATTGGCTGTGCGGAACGGCTTGGTTTTCTGCACCACGGCGTGACCCCGGTGAAACTCGAAGTCCTTGGGCACCTTGATCCTCGCTGAGGGTCGCGGCAGGTTTTCAACCCGGTGGCCAGGTGAGAGGTCGGCCGCCTAACAGATGGATGTGCAGGTGGGGCACAGCTTCGCCGCCATTCCGGCCGTTGTTGATCACGAGCCGGTAGCCGGAGTCCGCCACGCCTTCGCGGCGCGCGACCTCCGCAGCAGTCAGTAACAGATGGCCGAGCAGCGCTGCGTCACCCGCCTCTGCCAAGCCGACGCGCGGCACCGGCTTGCGCGGCACGATCAATATGTGAACCGGTGCCTGTGGGGAAATATCGCGGAATGCTACGCAGCACTCATCCTCATGGACGAACACGGCGGGGATTTCCTGGTCACAGATTTTTTCAAACAGGGTCTTGTCTGGCATGGCATGAGGGATTTGGGATTGCTTGGTTGCTGGATGGAGCGGCATGAAATCCGACTCCGGTGGATTTCCAAATGTTGGCGGGATCGATCATTGCCACGGTGCTCTTCGGATAGAGAATGAGCAAGCCTTTGCCGTGAGTTGCCAGGCGGTCACTTGTTAGCAGGTTTGATTTCGGAGAGCAGGGCCTCGGCGGTGAGTTCGACGAACGAGCCCGGTGCCCCGGCATAGTGGATTTTGCGTTCGCCATCGAGCACATAGACCAGCGGCCAGGTGCCCACCCGGTATTGCGCGCCAAGGATGTTAGAAGGGTCGGAGAAATTCGGCCAGGTGACTGTGTTGTCGGCTTCCAAGGAGCGGAGTTTTTCCAAGGTGTCGTGGTTCACGCCGAGGATCACGAACCGCTTGTCATGGAATTTTTTCGCCAGATTCGCGGTGATTTGCAGCACCCTGTCGGCTTCCTGCATGGTGCTGCTCCAGAATAACAGCACGGTGACCTTGCCCTTGTGATCGGAAAGTTTGAGCGGGCGGCTGCCGGAATCCACGCCGCTGAGGTCCGGCGCGATGCGGCCCTTGGAAAGGTGGCTGATGATATAAAGTTCGTCTTCCGCGAGCTTGGCGACCGTGGTGGTCCACCTCACAACTTTCGATGATCGCCTTGGTGAGATAACTCCGGCGTTTGCGCATGAGTTCAGGATCGTCGCCGAGGGACTTGAGGATCATGGCGGCACCGAGGGCGGCCACACCCTGGATTTTTTTGTCCGGGTGGAGCGATTGGATTTTTTCCAGCAATGCGAGCGAACGCGGATCTCCGGACGTGGCCAAAGCCATGCACATGGGGATGAGTTTCAGGCTCTTCATGTGGCGGGATTCGAGCACTTTGCGGATGGCGTCGATTTCCTTGGCGAAAGTGGGGGCGGTCGATCCATCGGCGTGGGTGGTGAGCAGACCAGAGGTGATCCGTATAAACCATGCGGCGGGTTCGAGTGCCCATTCTTCGTCGAGCGCGGGACCGATGACTTGCCACATCTGCCGTGCAAAGGGCGTGACGTCCGGGCGGGCGCTCCAGACTTTGGCACGAGCTTCGGGGGTGGCTGCGACGCGGGTTTCCAAGGCCCATTGATCCATGGCGAGTTGCCATTTTTTCTGGATGCGTTGGGCGTCGGCTGGCGCGGCGAAGGATGGCGCGGCGAGCAGCAGGAAAATCACGGGGATGAGGTGGCGCAGCGGGTTCATGCGGGGAGCATAAGCACATCGTTCATGAATGGCATTCGAAAACTCCGGCATCAAGCGTGATTGGTGCAAAATCCGGTGGCGGCCTGGCGC
>JAPLUJ010000510.1:5043-28647 GCA_026397695.1 Verrucomicrobiota bacterium
GAAAAGAAATGCCTCCCGCACGAAACGCCGCGACTGCGACTTCATTCGCCGCATTGAAAACCGCAGGCAGGGTGCCGCCTGTCAGGCCGGCCCGCCGGGCCAATCCCAATGCGGGAAAAGCCCCCTCGCGGACCGCTTCAAAATCCAGTTTTGCCAAGGTCGCGAAATCCAGCGGTTGCAGGCCGCCGCGAACGCGGTTGGGCCAGGTGAGTGCGTATTGAATGGGGAAACACATGTCGGGGCGGCTGAGTTGCGCAAGCACCGAGCCGTCAATGAACTCGACCATCGAGTGAATGATGCTTTGCGGGTGGACCACAACCTCAATGCGCTCCATGCCGATGTCGAAAAGCCAGCGGGCTTCGATCATTTCCAGTCCCTTGTTGAAAAGTGTCGCGCAATCGATGGTGATTTTCGGACCCATGTTCCAGGTCGGATGTTGCAGCGCTTGCTGCGGCGTCACCGCAGCGAGTTGCCCGGCTGGCAACTGGCGGAAGGGTCCGCCGGAGGCTGTTAGAACGAGGCGGGCAACCTCGGACTCGCCGCCACGGTGGCCGTCGAGGCATTGGAAGATCGCGTTGTGCTCGCTGTCCACGGGCAGGAGTTTCACTCCCCGGCGGCGCGCCGCGGCGGTAATGACTTCCCCGGCCATGACAAGAATTTCCTTGGAGGCAATGGCCAGATCCTTGCCCGCTTCGATCGCCGCAAGCGCCGGATGCAGGCCGGCGGTGCCGACAATGGCCACGAGCACGATGTCCGCCTCCGCCAGAGTGGCAAGCGCGTCCCACGTGGCGGACGCCGGTTGCGCGTGCCTGAGCGGCAAGTTTGCTGATGTTTCCGGACGCCGCGAGAGCGACGATTTCGATCTGCCCTGGGAGTTCGCGGGCGACCTTGAGAGCGGAGGTGCCGATGGAACCGGTGGAACCTAACAGGACGACGCGGCGTTTGCGGGGAGTTGTCATGCGGCGGGAAGCAGGATCCATATGAGATAGAAATAGAGGGCGGGCGCAGTGAAGCAGAGACTGTCGATAAGATCCAGTGCGCCGCCGATGCCCGGCAGCATGCGACCTGAATCCTTGGTGTTGAGAGCGCGCTTGAGCACGCTTTCCGCAAGGTCGCCGATGACCGCGAGGATGGGAAAGCCGCGTACAACCCGCAGCCCGCGAGTTGGGGAAAGAACAAAGCCCCGCCGAAGCCCTCCCAGGTTTTGCCCGGGCTGACATGCGGAATCATCTTGTGGCGGCCAAGCAGCGAACCGGTGAGGTAGGCACCCATGTCGGTGAACTTGGTCACCACCACCAACCACAGCAGCAAATAGGCACCGTGATCGCCCACCACGCCGGGTGTTAGATCCGGACCGGGCACGAGAAACAGCAGGCGCGCCGCGAAGTTGAAAAGAAACGCGATATAAATGAATCCCAGAACACTCGCCGCCACTGAGAGCACGGATTCGCCACTACGGATCGGCTGCCGGAGTTGCAAGCTGAAGGATCCGGCAAGGGCGATGAAAATGGCGAGCGCGTCAAGGTCCGATGATGGCACCCGACCATTGAGCATGGCAGCATACAAGGTGCCACCATACCCCGCTGCTAACAGGATGCCGAAGCGTGGGAAACAACCCACCCCCGCAGCCCGCAACATCCGGAAGTATTCAACCGTGGCCACGATGACGAGCACGCCGATGAGCGCGAGGTAGGCCCATGACGCGCGACTCATGAATACCCAGGCGACAATGGCCCAAAGCAGCAACGTGCTGGCACTCCGCCGGGCGAGGACGAGCGCTTTGGACGGGGCGGGTGGCGTCGGAGTGTCGGCCATGAACGGGTGAATCCAAGCCTGCCATCGCGCCCGTGGCAACTCATTCCACGCATTCCTTGCAATGCCATGCAACCATCTACTGCGGTAGGGGTTTGATGTCCAGACGAGACCGTATGACGGCCTCCCAATCCAACACAAAAAAAAACGATGAAAACCACCCCACTGATGACTCTGGGCGCGCTGATCGGCACCTGCTTGATCGCTTCCGCCCAAGCCCCAACTCCTGGTCCGGATCGCCCCGCCCGCGGAAACCGTGGCTTCGGCGGCCCACCGCCGCCCGAAATGCTCGCCAAGTATGACGCCGACAAGGACGGCAAACTAAGCCCTGAAGAAACCGCCGCAATGCGCAAGGCCATGCAAGAAGAAAGGCTTGCCAAATATGACAAGAACAAAGACGGCAAGATCGACGAAGAAGAACGCAAGGCGGAGATGGCAGACCGCGAGGCCGCGATGATCAAGAAATACGACAAGGACGGCGACGGCAAACTCAGCGAAGAAGAAAAGAAGGCGATGCCGAAGAGACCCGGTGGTCCGGGTGGCAGACGCGGCGGCGCTCCAGGCGCTCCGGGCGCGCCGCCCGCTCCTCCGCCCGCTCCAGAGGCCAAATAAGCCCGCATAGAGCGAATTCATTCAACAGCCGCAGACCGGTTCCTCCGGCCTGCGGCTTTTTTCCATGGAGTGCGGTGGGAAGCGCAGCGCCACACCGCTTTGGCTGGAAACCATTCCCTCATGCCAAAACCATCCGGCCGTCCCTAACAGTGCCGTCAGTCCTCCACTGTGTGGAAGGTGCGAGGGCCATGAGGTGCCGTCGCCCAGACAAAGCGGTGTCGGCGTTCGTGCCTCACTTTGCCACCGCACTCCATGCCTTGGCACCGCCCGCTGCACCCCGGGCTTGCGTCCGCGCCGCCGCCACGGTAAGCATCCGCCCACGATGACTCACGACCCGGACCAACATGCCTCGCTCGGCGCGATGTATTCGGATTATTTCCTCGATTACGCCAGCTACGTGATCCTCGAACGCGCGGTGCCGCATTTGTATGACGGGCTCAAACCGGTGCAACGGCGCATTCTCCACGCCATGGAAGAACTCGACGACGGCCGCTATAACAAAGTGGCCGGGATCGTGGGCAACACGATGAACTATCACCCGCACGGCGACCAATCGATCAGCGCCGCCATCGTCGGCCTCGGGCAAAAAGAATTGCTCATCGACACCCAGGGCAACTGGGGCAACACGCTCACCGGCGACGGCGCGGCCGCCGGGGCAACACGCTCACCGGCGACGGCGCGGCCGCCCCGCGCTACATCGAGGCCCGCCTGACGAAGTTCGCGCTGGAGGTGGTTTTCAACCCGAAGACCACGAAATGGCTGCCCAGTTACGATGGCCGCCGGAAAGAACCCGACACCCTGCCGGTGAAATTCCCGCTGCTGTTAGCCCAGGGTGTAGAGGGTATCGCGGTGGGTCTGGCGTGCAAGGTGCTGCCTCACAACTTCATGGAGCTGATAGAGGCGTCCATCGCCGTTTTGCGCGACGAGTCGTTCTCGCTGATGCCGGATTTCCCGACCGGCGGCATCATGGACGCGTCCGATTACCGGGACGGCCTGCGTGGCGGCAAGGTGCGGGTCCGCGCGCGCATCTCCATCGAAAAAAAGGGCGTGCTGCGCATCACCGAAATCCCCTACGGCACCACCACCGGCGCACTCATGGAATCAATTGTCGCCGCTGCCGAAAAGGGCAAGATCAAGATCGCGAAAATCGAGGACAACACCGCTGCCAATGCCGATATCCTCGTACACTTGCCGGCCGGGGCGGATCCTGAAACCACCCGCGACGCGTTGTTCGCATTCAGTGATTGCGAGCTGTCGGTTTCGCCCAACGCCTGCGTCATCGTGGATGGCAAACCGCAGTTCCTCGGCGTCGCGGAAATCCTCCGCCGCACCACCTTCCAAACGCGCGATCTGCTCAAGCAGGAACTCGATATCCAACTCGCCGAGCTCGCCGAAAAATGGCATTTCAGCTCGCTCGAGAAGATCTTCATCGAAAACCGCATCTATCGGGACATCGAGGAGTGCGAAACATGGGAGGCCGTGCTCAAGGCGATCGACGACGGACTCACACCCTTCAAGCAACTCCTCAAGCGCGAGGTCACCACCGACGATCTGGTCCGCCTAACCGAAATTAAAATCAAGCGCATCTCGAAATTCGATTCCTTCAAGGCCGACGAGGAAATCCGCGGACTCGAAAAAACCATTGAGGAAACCACGAAAAACCTCCGCAACCTAACCAAGTTCACCATCCGCTGGTATGAGGAACTCGGCAGAAAATTCGGCAAGGGCCGCGAACGCCGGACGGAAATCGCTTCCTTCGACCGCGTGGACCGCATGCAGGTGGCCGCCGCCAACGAGATGCTCTATCTGGACGCCAAAAACGGCTTCGCCGGATACGGACTGAAAAAGGACGGCGAACCGGTCGAAAAATGCTCCACCATCGATGATATCATTGCGTTCACCCAGGACGGGAAAATGCGTGTCATGAAAGTGGCCGAGAAAGGATTTGTCGGTCAGAAACCGCTGCGTGTCGCCGTGTTCCGCAAGGACGAGGACCTGATCTATGCGATGATCTATCGGGACGGACGCGATGGCCCGATTCTGGCCAAACGCTTCACCATCGGCGGCATCACCCGCGACAAGGAATACGACCTCACCAAAGGCACGCCCGGCACCCGCGTCCTGTTCTTCGCCGTCCACAAGACCAACGAGGAGAGCGCGGCGCAGATGTTGTTAGTCCACCTCAAGCCCGCCCTGCGCATGCGCAACCTCATCCGCCCGCTGCACTTCGCCGAGTTCGGCATCAAGGGCCGCGCCAGCACCGGCAACCTCGTCACCAAACATGCCATCGAAAAAATCGTTAGAGCCCCCAGGGACTACGATCCGAACCTCGGTGCGTGAGAACCGGGAACGTCCATGAAATCTGCAATTCTCAAATCTGCAATTTGATAATTGCAATCTGAAATCAGAAATCTAATAATTCATCCAACACACACCATGCCTATGAATCGTCGCTTATTTCTTGGACAAACCGCCGCCGCAATGACCGGCGGCACTTTATTGCCACATCTTGGTGCCGCAGAAGCGGCTGCGGCTATCAAGTCGTCCATCCGTATCGGATCTTGCGTGTGCGGGTTGCCGCAGGCACGCGCCGCTGGTTTGGATGGGGTCGAAGTGGGCGTCGGCAATGCCGCCGACCGCCTTCAGATCGCGGACGAGAATGTCCGGCAGCGCTACAAGGAGCAGATGCGGGAGACCGGCCTGCCGATCAGTTCGCTGATAATGGTCCTGCTCAATGCCTGTCCGCTGGCCAGTGACCCGCGTGCTCCGGCATGGCTCGAACAGAGCATTGACGCCGCGCGCGATCTCGGCGCGCGCGTCATCCTGCTGGCGTTTTTCAGCCAGGGCGATCTGCTGGATTCTGCGGATAAGGTCAAGGAAAGCGACGTGGACGAGGCGGTGCGGCGCATCAAGGCGGTCGCGCCGCGGGCGAAGGACGCCGGCGTGATTCTGGGCATCGAGAACTATCTGAATGGCGAGCAGAACGCACGCATTCTCGACCGCATCAACCACGAATCGGTGCAAATCTACTATGATGTCTTCAACACCGGCACGACCAAGCACCACAACGTGCCGGCGGACATTCGCCTGCTGAAGGGACGCATCGCCCAGTTCCACTTCAAGAACGGCCCGAAGTATCTTGATGACGATGCAGCCAAATTCGAACCCATTGCCGCAGCCATCAAGGAAACCGGTTATCAGGGATGGATCGTGCTGGAGACATCCAGCCCATCCAAGGACGTGGTCGCCGACGTGCGGCGCAATGCCGATTATGTCCGCAAGCTGTTTGCGTGAAAGCGGACCATGTGGCCACCCGGCCGTGCCGTGCATCATCTCAATCCGAGCAACTGCAGATCTAACACACATATCTCATGACCTCCGTTTTTTCCTCTATCCGGCACGCCGCCGTAAGTCGCCTGTGTCTGTTACTTGTGATAATTTCACGGGCTGCCGTGCCGGTGAGCGCCGGCGAGAACTGGCCACAGTTCCGCGGTCCGCGAGGTGACGGCCAATCGCCGGCACAAGGCTTGCCGGTCACCTTCGGCGAAGCGGAAAACGTGCTGTGGAAAACCCCGGTGCATGGCAAGGCGTGGTCGTCGCCCGTGGTCTGGGACCAGCAGATCTGGATGACCACCGCCACCCCGGATGGCAAGGAGTTGGGGGCACTGTGCGTCGATGCCGGGAACGGAAAGGTTTTGCATGACGTGGTGGTGTTCAGGATTGCCGACCCGCAGTTCTGCCATCCGATGAACAGTTATGGCACATCGACACCGATGATCGAAAAAGGCAGGATATACCTCCATTTCGGCGTGCATGGAACCGCCTGCCTCGACACCACCACCGCCAAGACGCTCTGGACGCGACAGGATTTTCCCTGCAACCATTTTCGCGGCCCGGCGTCCTCGCCCATCGTGGTGGGTGAATTGTTAGTGCTGACGTTCGACGGGGTCGATGTGCAATACCTCGTGGCACTCGACAAGATCACCGGCAAGACCGCTTGGAAGCGTGACCGCAACATCGTCTATGATACCACGGACACCGACTATCATAAAGCCTACTCGACACCGGCGGTTCTAACAATCAATGGCCAACCGCAACTGGTCAGCCCCAGCGCCGGCGCGACGATCGCCTACATGCCGCAAACCGGCGCGGAGATTTGGCGGGTGCGCAGCGGCGGCATGAACGCGGCGGCGTTGCCACTCTGCGGGCACGGACTTATCTATGTCACAAGCGCGGCCGGCGGTTTCCAGTTGTTCGCGGTGCGGCCCGACGGTCGTGGCGATGTTACCGACACCCATGTGGCGTGGAAATTTTCCAAGAACGTGCCGACGCGTTCCTCGCAGATTCTGGCAGGTGAGCGCTTGTTCATGATCAGCGACGCGGGAGTGATCTCGTGCGTCAATGCCAAATCGGGCGAGTGCCTGTGGCAACAGCGCTTGGGCGGTCCCTTCTCGGCCTCGCCGTTGTGCGCCGATGGGCGCATCTATTTCTTCGGCGAGCAGGGAGCCATTCCGGTGGTGGCGGTCGCCGACGAATACAAGCTGCTCGCCACCAACCACCTCGATGCCGGCTTCATGGCCTCACCCGCGGTTTATAACAACTCCCTCATCCTGCGCTCGCGCACACACCTCTACCGCATCGGGGGAAAATAGATCTCAAGCCAACGCTGCCACCCGCAAATCAGGAATGCTGGCAAAGTGCCGGATGTTGCGGGTCACCAGGGGCTTGCCATGGGCCACACTCACGGCCGCGATCCAAAGATCATTCTGCCCGATACTTTGGTAAAACGGCGCATCCTGCAATGTGGCACAGATCCGCGCATAAACCGGAATCACCAACTCCGCGTCGAGGATGGGCAAACCCACAGAAAGAAAACCTCGCACCAGCGCAGGATCATGCCCCGCACGCGTCGCACCATGCCAAAATTCGCCCAAAACGACCCACGGCAACCCCAGGGACTTGCCGGAATTGGCGGATGCGAAGCCCACCGCCCACGGTTGCCGTCGCCACAGTCCGACCAGAAAGGATGTGTCGGCAATCAGGTCCACGCATCCTCCTTGGCTGATGAGCGCTCTTCGATGGCACGTTCCATGATCTCATTGCCGGCCAATGATTGAGTCTGATTGCATTCGGCAAAACTCAGGAATGCCCCCAAGCTGCCGGGTTCGGGAATCACCCGCTTCACCACGCTGGAAAAGGACTCCCCACGGCCTTTTTTCCACGCTTTCAAACGCCCGTAAGCGTCCTCATCCAGGGTGATCGTTTTCATGAATCGTGCATACACGAATGGTAGCGCGGATGCAAGCAAAAAATATCCAAAAAAAATATACGGAAAGTTATCGGCCTAAGTTTCAAGGGGATGTGACGCCTCGTCCCGCTTCCGTGTTTTGGTTCTGATGTTCCGCGAAGAGTTTTTGCAAGGCATCCGCGGCCGGCACATTGACTTTCCGCAGGCGCTCCAAGGTGGTTTTGTTGAGGAAATCGCGGCTCCTGTTAGGGGATGCCACCAAATCGATTTCCAACAGGATGCGCGGGCCAGCGGGAGTGGCAATGACCGGATAGAACGGACCAAGCGCCGTGTTGTCCGGGTCGGCTTGGGTGGCGACGGTGGTCCATATTCCGCTGCGCCGGATGCCGGTGACGGTGGGGATTTGCCGGTGGCGGCGGGCACCGGTCATTTCATATCCCAGATTGCGCAGCAGCGTGGCCGTGCTCTCGGGAGTGTGCAGGCGGGCGGTGTGCCGGAGCGCCGCCATGACATCGCCGGCACGGATAGCGCGCAACCACGAATCTATCAGTTTGCGGGCATCTTCCTCCGCCGGGGCACCGGACTCGGGAAGTGATTCGAGCTCCGGACATTCTGCTAGCAGCAACGGCTGCCATTCGTCCTGCCAGCGTTTGGCTTGGACCGAATCGCTCCACTCGCGCAAGGATTTTTCGGTTTCCGGCAGGGGTTCGGGTGCCCACAGCCAACCGTCCGCTTTTTTCTCAAAATACAGCATCCGCAGATCCAACTGGTCGGGATTGCGGGCGGAGAAGAATTGGCAGGCGGCGGCGGCATGGCTGGCGTCCACCAGATGTTAGCGGCACGGACACAGGCTTTGCGGGCGCTGGCGGCGTCGCCATCCAACCGGATGCAGCGCATGAGCGCGGATGGGTTGGCGGACTGAAGTGTGGCTAACAGGTTTTTCCGCGCTTGTTCGGCAGTGGCTGCGGGTGAGGGGGGGTAAAGCGCCGCGAGTTTCGCCGGGAACGCGTCTAGCAGATCGGTGTCGGGATTCACAGCCGTGACATTCCCGGGGTTTTCCTCATCCTGCAAAAAATTTCCCGGGAGTTCGATGCGCCAGCAACCATCCGGGGTTTTCGCAAGTTCCAAATGAACGAGTTCGATGCCATGGCGCGTGGCGCGTGGGCGGCTGCGGGCGGGATCGAGGCAGGCGATGGGTGAATCCGCGGAGGGTGGCAAGCGGGAGCGATTCCGCGATTTTCCGGCGCATGCGCTCCGCCGATTGTTCGCGGAGTTTTTCCAGATCTAACACTTGTTCGCGGAGCATCCAGTCTTCGAGGGTGGCGAGTCGTTTGCGCACAATGGCGGAGTATCCGGTGCCGGAGTTTTCAAATGAAGCCGGCACAGGTGCCGCAAGCCATTCCTCCCCGCGCCGCACCAAGGCGACGGGAACAACCTGCCATTGGCTGGAATCGAAGCCGCCGGTTTTTCTAACGAGCACCGCTGCCAGATCGTCATCGAGGTTCACGGCTCCCACTTCGAGCGGATCACGGCCGAGGTCGCGCCCCACGCGTTCCAAACGGCGGGCGATTTCCCGGCGTTTTTGTGCGCTCGTTTGCGGGGCAAGCGCGGTGTCCCCCCCCGGTTCCAGATCGAGGGTCTTGGCCCGCACTTTTTCCAAAAAACGCACTGCCGCCGCACCGGGCTCGCCGTGACCAGCGAACGAGGCGACAACCATGACAATCCAAACAACCAGCGCTTTCACTGGAAGAACTCATAGCCCATTTCGGGACCGACGAAAGCGCCGATTTACGCCAGGAGATCATTCCTCCACCGCGAGGCACTCGGGCAGGCTTCCCGTCACGCCGGCCAAGCGCGGGTTGGCTTCCCATGCCTGGCGGTTGCCGATGATGCGCGCGGCCATCCGCATGAAGGTGGCGGCCGGCTGCGATCTAGCAGGATGCAATGACCGCAGACGATCCCCGGGGGCGTCGGGGGTGAAGTTCCAAGCAAATGTCAGGCGGCTGTCAACCATGCCTTTTTTGTCACCCCAACTGCGGGTCTCGTCAAACCGCAGATCACCGATCCATGCGCCCTTGGCGTGGGGTCGGGCGATCCACCACCCACCGGTGAAATCTTGCAGCGCTTTGACTTCACGCAGGTCCATCATCCCGGCGAGGGCGTTCCGGCCTTGCGGGTAAACCGTCCATCGGACAGGCGTCTGAGCGCGTTCAAAAACCGTCCGGTAACCGACCCAGAATGCGTCGCCACGATCCACCACCGAGCGCCAGAGCAGGATATTGAAGGGCGTGGGTGCTTCCATCCGGCGGTGACAAGTCACCCCGCGCCGGGCCAAATCCGCGTCGAAGCCCGCCGAGACCGTGAATTTCATGACCACACTGAGCAGCGCGTAACCGGCGGCCAACCCAAGACCCCAGGCATTCAGTCTGCGCCTTTTGGGCAATTGTTTTTTGGTCCGCAGGAACGCCAGCCAAAGCACCGCGACTAACAGCGGCATTGTGAAAAACAAATCGATGATGAAGAGATTATTGAAAGCCACCCGGTTCACCGCAAACGGCCACCAGACCGATGTCCCGTACACGGTGAACGCATCGATCAGAATGTGCGTGCTCCACAGCACGAACACGAACCACCCGGCCAACGCCTTGCTGATTTTGTCGCGTTTCCAAAGTTTCACCAACCATGGAGCCAGTGCGCAGGAAGCGGCAATCATCACCAGCAGCGAGTGGCTCGGCCCGCGATGCCACCACAGCCGGCCGGCCGTATCGAGCCACGGCGCTAACAACCCGTCCAGATCCGGCAGGGTGCCGAACATCGCCCCCCATGCCAAGGCGCGGTTCCCCATGCGCCGGCCCAGCAGCATTTCCCCGAGCGACGCACCCAAAACCGCATGTGTCAGCGAATCCACATCGCCAGCATGCCGGAAAATTCGCATTCGAAAACCCGTAATTCAGGATTCCAGGTTGGCACGGCGCATTACTTGAATTAGGCTGCCGTCCCCCGAGCGGGATTCTTATGGCGATCAACGGACAACAACTGGCCCGGCAATGTGCCAAAGCGGCGGATGAAACCAAGGCGGAGAACATCCGCATCTGGGACATGCGCGGAGTTTCTAACCTAACGGATTTCATGGTGGTTTGTTCGGGCACCTCGATGCCACAACTCCGCGCGATTCTGCGCGATGTGGCCGGCAAACTGGCGGAGGAGCACGGCGTGAAACCGACACACACCGAGGGCCAACCGGACACCCGCTGGGTGGTGTTGGATTTCATCGACGTGATCGTCCACGTGATGGATCAGGAATTGCGCGACTATTACGGGCTGGAGGAACTATGGAAGGACGCCAAGGAAGTCAACTGGCAGGCCGCGGCCTGAACGGCGGCGCTCCTGTCACGTGCTCAGCGCCTCCTATGGGTGTAGGTCTTCCCGTTCAGCGCGGCGGCCGTGGCGCGGTCGGTCTCCAGCGCGTCGCGGTATTTCAGGAAGAGCAGCCATGAGGTCTGCTCGGTGTAGTCGATGCAAACGCCATACGAAACCCCCGCCGCGCTCTCGCTCGGAAAAACCATGGAAGCCGCGTCCGATCCGGACAACGACACCATCCTCAACCCCCATTTCCCCGCCATCCGGTCCGGCCACCGGATCTTGCAACGGCCTTCACCGGGAAAGCAATTTCCTAGCATTACGTTGCGCCTCACCGGACGCCATAAGACGCGCACCGCGCGGCTTTCAGCGGTACGGTGCAGGCGTCTTGTTCGCATGTCGTGAACTATTTGGATCCTGTTCCTGCTTTATGTAACAGAAAAACATCTCTGACAGCCTCGAGGTAGCCCATGCCATGTTCGGTATCCGGCTCCAGGTAACTGCCCTCTGACCATTCATTCCAAGAATTGATTGTGATCAATTTGGGCTGCTTAGGGTGGGCATCCGCATACGCTTTTGCTTTGAGAAGGTATTTTTTGAAAGCTGCTGGGCAAGCACCGGAGACGCACGGCGTTCTTGTATCGCGGCGGGGATTCGTATCCCAGTCGATTGAGACATGGGGAAAATAGGGAACCGAGAACTTTTCAGACCAAGCATCCCAATCTTTTGTGACCCTACCGGCCCACGTATCGTAGTCAGTATTGGGGTCGGAGAGATGGACATATTGATAGTTTGTAAGGCTGTCAATGCCCAACGCGGCAATCGTGGCATTCTGGGTCTTGTTCTTATCCCCGGGTACCTGTGACATGGACGCTGGGAATTTCCCCCAAAGTATTCCCTGCAAATGAAGTCCAGGGAAGCCCGCCGCTTTTACTTTGGATTTCAAATAATCCAAGGCTTCCTTGGTCTTTTCCAGACCACCAAGTCCACGCATAAGGGTTGAGACTTCGTAAATAGAGAATACAGGCTTGCCGTCGATCTTATAGTAGGATGGCTGTTTCATATATTTCTCAATCCATCGATCAACGAGTTGATCAAACGTCTCGCGATTGACAGTTCCGGGCCAGCGCGTATTTTTCATGGATGCGAGGTTGCTCCAACCGCAACCGCCACCGCCCTCATGATTCGCCCACATCAGATAGAACTTCATCTGGTCGTGATTCTTGGCCTTCAGGAATGCTTCATTAAGGGTATTCTCTAAAAAGGGTTTCCCTTCATACCAATACCAATCAAAAACGAATACGTTGACACCGTGACTCGCCGCAGCCTCTATTTTTTTCTCCATGACCGCGAGTTCGGATTCATCCTCATATCCCCAAAGGGGAACCCTTGGTTGGCGGTGCCCTTCGAATCGGGGCTTGCAATTTCGAATAATTTCCCATTCCCCCTGCTTCCCGCCCTCGAAGAGAGAATTCCATCGTTCATCTTTGAATTGGTAAGCCGGCCAGAAATAAGCCGCTATATCATAAGCCTGCTTCTTGCCGGATGAGTTGTCCACGATCTTGCCTGCGTCTTCGGAATCAGCAGCGTATGCGCTGCTCCATAATGTGGCTATTACGAGTATGTGTCTGATATTCATTTCATCCCCTTTAGTTTATTGTCGCGCAACAGTTTTGTTCACGAACGCGTTCGGTTTGCACCAGCTCACGAACCGGTTCGTGTTCCAGCACAAATCGAACCCGGAAAAGCACATCTCACCGCATCTCGTCCACCAGGGCTGTTGGAGCGTCCGATGGGAGTTCGACAGGTTCGGAGTTGGACCGTTCGAAGGTGAGCGAGCATTTTTTGCCTGGAGTGTCAAGAATACCGGATAGGGCACGCACGAATTAGTACATGCCGGGTTTGCGTTGACCAGACACCCGACGCGCCGTTGACACCGCGCCCCGGTCACCATGAAAGCACTCAAATACCTCAGCTTCGTCGGCAAGGTCGCCGGTTTGGTGTCCGCCCTCAACGTCATCCCGTTCGTCGATCCCGCGGTCGGCGTGGTCGTGTTCGCCGCCGCCTCGATCCTCAAGGACGCCGTGAACCGCATCGGCGATCTGCTGGACGACTGCAAGCCGAACGCCAGCTTCAAGGGGTGAGCAGGCTAGGGAGCGCGTGCAGTCTAGGGGCATTTATGCCGATGGATCAGGCCCTGCTCACTGGTTCCACCTGACAGGCCAAGTATTTCCCCGAACAAAACCCCGAACAAAACTTCTTGGAAAAGCGGGCCGGACAGGTATTTTCGGGTTCGAGGATTTCCCCATGAACCCGCCCTCCGATCCGGCCACCGGCTCTTCCAACGGCCTTCACCCCAAAAGCAATTTCCTAGCAATGAAACATACCAGTGGCCCTTGTCGTCGTTTATTCCCGGAGTGTTGCAGCAGTTCGACCTACCGGATTGCTATCATGGTTTGGAGGCAAAAAAGCTGCGGCAGATAGAGCCGAGTGGCGCCAATGCCGGAATAGCGTAGGCGCCGGATGCCTCTCAAGAAGTCACCCATAATTCTACGAGCATGACAAAATTCAAGAGTTGTCTGACGGCGGTTGTCTTGGGCATCGCCACCTGCGCTGGCGGGGGCGAGCCCGTGAAAATTATCCTCGATGTGGATTTGTGCGAGGATGTGGACGATGCGGGGGCGTTAGCGACGTTGCACGGCCTGGCTAATCGTGGCGAAGCCGAGATTCTCGCCACCATCGTGTCGTCCAAAAACGAGTGGGTTGTCCCCTGCCTTGACGCCATCAACACCTGGTATGGCCGGCCCGATCTGCCCATTGGATACCAGCGTGGTCACCAATACGGCTATGGCAACACCAAAGACCCCGATCGCGAGACGACCTCCAAGTACGCCGAGGCCGTGGCCAAGGCCTCGCCTCACGACCTCAAGCGCAGCAGCGACGCCCCGGAAGCCGCCACCTTGTGCCGGCAGATTCTCGCCAAGCAACCGGATCAAAGCGTGACCTTCGTCACCGTGGGATTCCTCACCAACCTGAAAAACCTGCTCGACTCGCGTCCCGATGCGCATAGCCCGCTCGATGGCGTGGCGCTCGTGAAACAGAAGGTCAAGCAGTGGGTTTGCATGGGCGGCAAGTTCCCCGAGGGGCGTTTCCCCGAGGGCAATGGCGAATACAACCTGATGTGGGACACCGTGGCCTCGGTGCGCGCCGTCAATGACTGGCCCACCCCCATCGTGTTCAGCGGCTTTGAAATCGGTGTCCGAGTCAAGGCGGGTGCCCGGCTGCGCGACACCCCGGAGACGAACCCCGTTCGCGCCTGTTACCAGCACTACAACGGCTTGAACGATCGCGAGAGCTGGGACCAAACCGCGGTGCTCT
Organism: Verrucomicrobiota bacterium; assembly: GCA_026397695.1. Classification (GTDB taxonomy): domain Bacteria; phylum Verrucomicrobiota; class Verrucomicrobiia; order Verrucomicrobiales; family Akkermansiaceae; genus Luteolibacter. The sequence goes on from JAPLUJ010000510.1 coordinate 19,454, forward strand.
GCGCCGTGCGTGGAGCGAGTAAGTACTGGACGCTCTCCGAGCCTGGATTCGGTATCATGCATGCCCGGGTTGCTCACGGCTACAACGGCTGGATTCCCTGGGAGCAGGGTCCCCACCGGTACCTGGTCGAGAAGATGCCGCCGTCCGAGTTGGGCGAACGAATCGAAGACCTGATGGTGGAACCGCCGCGTGCCGGCAACCCCGTCTTGCATAAATAACCAACCCCCATTTCCCCCCAGCCGGTCCGGCCACCGGCTCTTCCAACGGCCTTCACCCAGAAAGCAAATTCCTAGCAACAAAACGAAAAAAGCAGTAACAAAACGAAAAAAGCAGTATGATCCGCAAACACATCACAGTCCTGTCCCTTGGCCTGTTCGCCGCCGCCGCATGCGCCATCGCCGCCGAACCGGCGGCCGACGATGCCCGACTGGTCTCCGATTGGCTGTTTCAAGCCGAGGACAAGCCTCTGCCGGAGCGGACGCGCTGGGAGATTCAGTGGACGCGGGAACTGGCCGCGCGCTTGGCCGGGAACCCCCGCGCACCGGACCTCCGCAAGGAACTGGTGGAGTTGGACTCGCTTGCCGGCAAGGCGACTGCGGACGGCAACGCGGCAACCAACGCCGCGGCGGGCCGCGAGTTGTATCTGGCCGTGCGGCGCGTCAAGCGCGAGATCCTCTTCAAGAACCCCGCAGTCGACTTCACCCAACTGCTGTTTATCGACCAGCCGTTTCCGCAGGGATCCGAGTGCAATCACGAGGCGGTTCACCGGCTGGGCATGATGGCGGTTCCCGGTGGGCGGCTGCTGGTGCTCGACGGGCTGCACCCCGCCGGGCAGGTCCGCCAGTTGGCCCCGCCGATGCCCGGCAGCTTCTGGCGCCCCGAACTCTCGTTCGATGCGACGAAGGTTCTTTTCTGTTTCAAACCGCAGGCCGAAAAAAGTTTTCATCTCTACGAGATAAACCTGGACGGCACCGGCCTGAAGCAACTGACGAACAGCGAGTACGACGACATCGACCCGATCTACCTGCCCGATGGGCATATCATGTTCACGACCACCCGGGGCAACACGTATGTGCGCTGTGGCCCGTACATTTATTCGTATGTGCTGGCCCGCTGCGACGCCGACGGTGGCAACGTTTACCTGGTCAGCATGAACAGCGAGCCGGATTTCGTGCCGTCGCTGTTGCATGACGGCCGGGTGGTCTATTCGCGCTGGGAATACTCGGACAAAGACCAGAATCGTGTCCAAAGCCTGTGGACCACGTTTCAGGATGGGCGGCAGACGACGGTGTTGTGGGGCAACCAGAGCGTGTGGCCGGATCATCTGGCGGAACCGCGGGCCATACCGGGTAGCGGTCGGGTGATGTTCACCTCCGTTGGACACCACGACTGGTTTCGCGGGACGATCGGCATCATCGATCCGGCGCAAGGCACCAACTTTCCCCGCGGGCTGACCCGGGTCACGTTCGACCGGCCGTGGGCCGAGGTGGGCAATTCACCCGCCGATCGCTGTGAGTCGCCGGCGTATCACTCGTCGGGACGTTTTGCCGGGTACATGGGCCCCTATCCGCTTTCGGCGGAGGATTTTCTCGTGTCGGCGCGCGGCCAGGCCGGCAAGTTCCGCATCTATCTGATGGATGTGCATGGCAACCGCGAGTTGATTTACGAAGGCACGCACAACGCCTGGTACGCGATCCCCGTCAAACCGCGGCCGGTGCCGCCCCGGCAGCCGGACTTGGTGACGTGGCCCGGCACGGGCAAGGACCGCAAGCCGCCCGCCGCGGGCTCGTTCTTCAGCGCAGACGTTCTCCAAGGCGTGCCGGACCTGCCGCGTGAGCGGGTCAAGTACCTGCGAGTGTTTCAACAGGACGCCAAGACCTATTCCACTTGGAACAAGGTCTTCGTGTTTTCAGGACCGGCCGTCTCGGCGGTCCAGGCGGAAGCGGTCAAGCGGATCGTCACCACCGTGCCGGTCGAGCCGGACGGCTCGGTCTATTTCGCGGCGCCCGCGGGCCAGTCGTTGTTCTTTCAACTCCTCGACGAGCGCCAACGGGCGGTGCACACGATGCGTTCGTTTACCGGAGTGATGCCGGGGGAAAGGCGCGGATGCGTCGGGTGCCACGACATGCACATCACCGCGTCGCCCAACGCGGCCGCCCGGGCGTCGCGGCGTCCGCCCACCCCGATCAGCCCGCCGCCGTGGGGCTCGGAGAGCATCGGCTACGAGCGGTTCGTCCAGCCGGTGCTCGACCGCCACTGCGGCAAGTGCCACCAAGGCGATGGCGAAGGCCGCAAGAAACTGGATCTGACTTTGCGGCCCGCGTCGGGGGAGTTCGCGCTGTTCAAGGAACCTTACCTGACGCTCATCGGGCCGGCCGCGTGGCCGGTCGCAGTTCCCGCAAAGGGCCAGCCGGGGTATGGTCTCGCGGGCGCGATCCCCGTGTACGGCTTGAAGGCTGACGACGTCTATCCCAACGACCCGGCCACCGACGGCCCATCGACGATCCACCGGACGTTGCGGCCGCAGCGGTATCTTTCCGCGCGCAGTCCGTTGATTGAATTGGCGCTGAGCGGCAAGCACCACGACGTCAAGGTTGACCCCGTCGGGCTGCTCCGGTTAATCGCCTGGGTGGACGCCAACTGCCCGTTCCTGGGCGAAGAGGAAATTCGCGCCATGGCCGACCCGGAGTTCAGCGGCATCGACAAGCTGCCGATCCGGCCCCGCTTGCGCACCGCCCCGGTCATTGAACGGCCGTAGTTGGCCAATCCCGAACCTTGAAACAGAACCGCTGTCCGGATATCAAGAGACGAGAATATGAACAAACTCAAATCCCTCGCCCTCCCCGTGTTGCTGCTGGCACCGCTGGCGGCGCTGCATGCCACCGAACTCGTGACCGACAAAGTTGACCAACCCCCATTTCCCCGCCCTCCGCTCCGTCCCATTGGCTCTTTCAGGGGCCTCCCGCAGAAAGCAAATTCCTTGCAGTAAAAGCAATTTCCTAGCAATGATCCCGTGAATCGTCCATTCTCATCCGATGCGCCTTTCCGGAGCGATTTTCTTCAGCATGACAGAGAAGTCCTTTGCGCCCTTGATCCTGGATTATTCGGGTTTTGACCAGATCGACTGCATCGTCCACGCGTCGAGTTGGTTGAGCACGGCATCCTGTCCCTGGGCGCGGAGAGAAACGCCCAGGCTGTCTTCGCGGCCGGGATAAACCCGCATGGCCAAGTACTGGCGCCCGTTCGCGAAGACCTCCACCACGCTGCGATCAATGAAAACCCGCAACCGCAACGGTTCGCCGCCCCGTTTCAGGACGGCCCGCTCGGGCGGACGAAGCCACACATCGGGCAGGGTGCTGGATCGGGAACCGTCCAGGACGATCTCGCCCGCCGTCTGATACCAGTATGCCAACTGCCGGTCGAAATTGAAAAAAGTGATGGACGTCTGCTCCCCGGCGTCGGGGGAACGCAGGACGTTCAACTGCACCCAGCGGGCCTCCTTCGGGTAGATCTCAACGGCCAGCTCCAACGTGTTGCCGCGAATGAGGTCCAGGACAATCTCCCGGTTGGCGGGCAGCACGGTCCGGCCGATCTGCCGGTGTTCGCCGCGCAGGGAAGCCAGCGCCTCAACGGGTTCGATGCGCAGCCGTTTGTCCGGCCCCAGCGTCAGGCGCTGCGGCACGGACATGATCGGGTCCCAGTGTTCGCTGTAGAGGGCGTCGTTCAGGTTGAGGATGTTGATCACGCCGCCGTTGCCGTCGGAGGCTGCGGAGGGGGCATGGACACCGCCCGGAGCGACCCGGCCGTGGTTGAAGCGGCCATGCGCGTAGGGGGTGAATTGGCGGTTCGCGTAGTCGCCCAGGTAATACTGGCCCCCGTTGCTGTGGCTGAAGAAGAGGAGGATGTGCTTGTCGCCGATCGGCTGGAAATTCGGGCAGGACCCGTCGTCATCGGGACGGATGAACGGCGTCGACGTCAGGAAGTCGCCCCGGGCTTCCCAATTCTTGAGGTCCCCGGAGGTCCACAGCGATCGGCCCACCAGGCCGCAGTACGTGTCGCCTTCCTTCCAGATATCCGAGTCGCCCTGCCCGCTGTTGACCGGGCCGGTCTTTTCCCAGTTGAGCAGCAGGGGGTCGTCCGGCCGGGATGGATGGCGTAGGGCAGGTCGCGCCAGCGGACCAAGTCGTCGCTGACGGCGTGCCCCCAGTGCTGACGCCGTTTCTTGATGTCTTTCGGGTCGGGGAATTCGTCCGGGGGATAGGCCTGGTAAAACAGGTGCCAGCGCCCCTGCCAGAAACACAGGCCGTTCGGGTCGTTCATCATGTTTTCCGGGCTGACGAAGTGATAGGCGGGCCGGTGCGGGATGGACGCCAGCTTCTTCCGGGACGCGGCGAAGCGGAGCAGGATTTCGCTGGTCTCCAGTTGCTTCTCCTGTTCCGCGAGGGTTTCGGAAAAGACCTGTCTCGGCACGGGAGAGGCGTGCGGTTCCGGGCGGGAAAAATCGCCGGGCGGGGAGTCGGCGGCCGCCTGCGGGCCGGCGCGGAGGGCGAGCAGACCCGCCACGGCGAACGATAAAAGAGGGAGCCCGTGTGAAGTCGTTTCCGTTTTCACGCCCCGATCCTGCACATTTTCTTGCCATACGTCAATACCATTTGACACTTTCCTGCGGCTGGGTAGGATAAGAGCCAGCTACGGAGAAGCGAATATCCGTATTTGAATTGTCAGCCCTTCATCCATGAGGCTACCCTGTCGGCCATGAACGTTCGTCGGTATCTTCCGCTGCTCCTGTGGCCCCTCGCCGCGCGCGCGGCGGTGGTGATCAATGAGATTCACTACGGCGCCGAGCCGCCGCTGGAGCGCGTGGAGTTCGTCGAACTGGTCAACATCGGCCCCGGCCCCGAAGACCTCTCCGGCTGGCGCTTCGACGACGGCATCCAGAACGCCAGCTACACGATCTCGGCGTGGGCCAAACCGGCCGATGCCGGGCGCAACCCGATCCTCGGCGACTTCTGGATCCCGCCGGCTTTCATGCTGCTGGCCGAAGTCGGCGGCCTGCCGACCTACCGGCACCGGATGGCGGTCGCCCCGGCTTCCGACACCTTCACGGTCTCCTCCGCCGCGTGGACGGTCAACCAGTGGAACCACCTGGCCGTGGCGTGGGACCCGACCGGCCAGGTCGCCCGTTTCTATGTCGACGGCGCGTCCGTCGCGCGCAAGGTGGTCCGGCAACCGGCGGAGAACCTGCCGATGGTCGACAACAATCGGGATTTCTACATCGGCCGCCAGCAGATCACCTCCGACACCTTCAACGGCCTCCTCGACGAGATCCGGGTGATCCGGGGCGCGGTCAACGCGCCCGGCGCGCAGCTCCTGGCGCAATCCAACCTGCTCCTGCGCACCCACGTCCTCGACCTGGCCGACGCAACCCCCATTTCCCCGCCACCGGTCCGGCCACCGGTTCTTCCAACGGCCTTCACCCAGAAAGCAAATTCCTAGCATTAAGCCATGACGCACGTCGAGCGGTTCCGCGCGGTGATGGACTTCCAGCCGGTGGACCGGTTGCCGCGCTGGGAGTGGGCGATGTGGTGGGACCAGACGATCGCACGCTGGCATGGCGAGGGCCTGCCGCGCGAGCTCGCGTTCAGCCAGGTCTTCGACATCGCGCAGCACTTCGGCCTCGATCCCTACCAGCAGTTCTGGTTCAGCACGACGCAGGCGACGATCGCGGCGACGCAGCATCACGTCGAGGGCGTTGTCGCGAACATGGATGACTATCTGCGTATCAAGCCGCATATCTACCCGGACCACAGTGTCGCGCTCGATACCATGCGACCATGGGCTGCGCGGCAGGCGCGTGGCGATGCGGTGGTGTGGGCGACGCTGGAAGGCTTCTTCTGGTTCCCGCGCACGCTCATGAACATCGAGCAACTGAGCTATGCCTTCTACGACCAGCCGGAACTGGTGCATGCCATCAACAGCGATCTGGTGGAATTCAACATCGGCCTGGTGCGCCAGATGAAGAAGGTCTGCGTACCCACGTTCATGACGCTCGCCGAGGACATGAGCTACAATCTGGGGCCGATGATCTCACGGGCCACGTTCGACGACTTCCTCGCGCCGTACTATCGCCGGCTGATGGTGGAACTGGACGAGCTTGGCATCGCGCTGATCGTGGACACCGATGGCGACGTCACGCCGCTCGTCCCCTGGTTGCAGGGCGTCGGTGTCGCGGGCGTATTGCCGCTCGAACGGCAGGCCGGCGTTGATGGCATGGAACTGCGCGAGAAATTTCCGACGCTGCGGATGGTGGGCCACTTCAACAAACTCGTGATGCATCTCGGCGAGGCCGCGATTCGGGCGGAATTCGAACGGCTCGTTCCGCTGATGAAAACCGGCGGCTTCATTCCGAGCGTCGATCACCAGACTCCGCCCGGTGTTTCGATCGATCAGTATCGTCTCTATCTCCGGCTGTTGAATGAGTACACGTCCTGAAATGCCGCGTCCAGAGATTCCCCATGATGTGGAAATCATCGCGGCGCATACTTCCAATGATTCGAAGCATACGATGACGAAACTTCTCACCCTCCTCATCGCCATCGCAGCGATGTCGGCGCAGGCGATGGATGTCGTCGATTTGCGATGCGAATTTCGGAGCGATCCGCTTGGGATCGACGTGGCGCAGCCGCGGTTGAGCTGGACGCTGAAATCGGACCGGCGTGGGCAGAAGCAGTCCGCCTATCAGCTTGTTGTTCAGTCGGGCGAAACGCAGCTGTGGGATTCAGGCCGGATCGCATCGGATGAGACGCTTCAGATTCGCTACGCGGGCAAACCGCTTGTTTCGTCGCAGCGGGTCAACTGGAAGGTCCGCAGTTGGGACGGGGATGGCAACGCTTCCGACTGGAGCCGGCCGGCCACGTTCGTGACGGGGAAATTCGAGGCGGCGGACTGGCGCGGGAAATGGATCGGCGCGGATGTCAGTCCGGCGGCACCGTCGGACCAGGTTCTGGGTTTCGCGGTCGAGCGGCAAGCAGCCGACGATGCGCAGTGGGTGCAGGTGGATCACCGATGGGCGCGCATTGTGTCCGACGTCGCCCGTCTCAGGGGCCGCGCCGGTCGCCGTGCGGGAAAACGCCCATGGCGCCGTCTATCTCCACCGTGAAGTGGAAATCGCAAAGCTCGTCACCCAGGCGACGGTGTACTTCTGCGGACTTGGCTTCTCCGAACTGGCCATCGATGGGCGCAAGGTCGGCGACTACGTGATCGGGCCGGGGTTCACGACCTACGACAAGCGCGTCCAGTATCTCGCGTTCGATGTGACGGATCGTTTTGCGGCACCTGGCCGCAAGGTGCTCGACGTCATCCTCGCCGATGGCTGGTACGCGCTGGAACGCGATCCGTGGGTCCACCGCTTCGAACAGCGACCCTACGTGGACAAACCGAAGCTGCTGCTCGATCTCCATCTCCGGCACCCCGATGGCTCCGAAACGATGATCAGCTCCGACGAGCACTGGACCTGGTCCGAGGGCGAGATCACGCGCAGTTGGATCGCGCAGGAGGATGTCGACCTGCGCAGGTCGCAACGCGTCTGGCGGCCTGTCGCACTTGCGAAAGCCCCGGCCGGGAAGCTCGTCAGCCAGCGCGAGCCGTTCAACCGCATCGTCGAGGAAATCAAGCCGGTCGGCATGGCCTTCGACGCGGCAAAGAAAGCTTGGGTGTGGGATTTTGGCCGCGAGATCAACGGCTGGGTCCGCTTCCGTGCGGCCGGTCCGGCGGGGACGGAAATCAGGATCACGTCGGTGCCGGTGTCCACGGAGGGCGATGGCGTGCCCCGGCCCACGACGCGAACCAGCCGTTTCGTGCTCGGCGGGTCGGGCGGGAAGGAAGTGTACGAGCCGCGCTTCTTCCACGCCGGCATGCGCCGTGTGGAAGTCAGCGGACTGGTCGGCGCGCCGGAGACCAACGACCTGGTTGGCTGCCAGATCTCATCGATGTACACGACCTCCGGGAGTTTCCGCTGTTCCGATGAAGGGCAGAACTGGCTGAATGATTCCGCGCGCCGGACGGTCGTTTCCTACACGACGTTCCTGCCCAACGATCCCGAGCGGGAGTGGAAGGCCTGGACGCAGGACATAGAGAACATGTTCCGTTCCGCCGTCTATCTTTTCGACGTGCGGACGATGTACGAACGCTGGCAGCACGACCTGCTCGATGGCCAGTCCGCCGACGGGAACTTCCCAAACATCGCGCCGGGTCCGTTCTTCGATGCCTACAACAGTCCATGGTGGGGCGGCTGCGCCGTGTGGCTGCCGTGGCACTGGTACCTCTACTATGGCGACGCCTCGCTGCTGCGCGAGAGCTATCCGGCGATGAAACGCTACGTGGACTACCTTGGCACGGTCGCGCGCGATGGCGTGCAGGACTGGGGCCTCGCCGACTGGCTACCCGTCGAGGAAACGCCGCGCCCCCTCATCAATACGCCGGCGCATTTCCTCTATGCGCAGATTGTCAGCCGCGCTGCCGCGATGCTCGGCGAACACGATGAGGCGCGTCGCTACGCCACGGTCGCCGAGCAAGTGCGCACGGCCTTCAACCGGAAATTCCTCGATCCGGCCACGGGCATCTACGGCGTGCCGGGATGGAAGCCGAAATTCGGGAACTGGAAGCCACCCGTACCGCTCGAACGGCTGCACGAAGCCTGGTGGACCGGAGATCGGCCGTGCACGCAAGCCGGACAAGCCCTGCCGCTGGCCCTGGGCATGGTGCCGCCCGAACATCGCGCCGCCGTCGAGCAGGCCTTCATCCGCGAACTCGCCGCGCACCGCAACCATCTTCAGACCTCACTAAACGACCTCGAATGCGACGAAGGGGAGAGCAAGTTCAGTTCCTCCAGGAAGCCGGATGGGCGATGACCTCCGCGCGCGACTTCCCTTCGTGGCACAGTATGACCCGGGGCAGCGGCAACGACCTGATGAAGGAAATTACGAGATCCGCGGGCAGAAGGAGGACCACGCGAAGCTAGTGAAAGCCTTCATGACATCCGCCTTGCTGAAGCGGATCACCTTGCCCTGCCTGATGGCCTCCGGGATAATACCGGCCTTCGCCCAGTTGAACACCGTCTTCGGATCGACCTTGAGCAACGCTGCGATTTCATCGGCGGTATGCAAATCTTGAGGCACATCGCTGCCGGTGACGGT
>JAPLUJ010000179.1 GCA_026397695.1 Verrucomicrobiota bacterium
AGCCCGCCATCGAAGGAGCCGACCTTGGGGCCGGTCTGGCCGAAGCGGGCATTGTCCGCCGCGATCGTTAGATCACAGACGATGTGCAGGACATGGCCGCCGCCGATCGCATAGCCCGCCACCATCGCCACTACCGGCTTGGGCAGCGAGCGGATTTTTTTCTGCAGGTCGAGCACGTTGAGGCGCGGGATACCGTCCTCGCCGATGTAGCCGGCATGACCGCGGACTTTCTGATCACCGCCCGCGCAGAATGCGAGATCACCCGCACCGGTCAGGATGATCACGCCGACGACCGGGTCCTGGTGCGCGTGGTCGAAGGCCTCTAACATTTCTGTCACTGTTTTCGGGCGGAAGGCATTGCGCACTTCCGGCCGGTTGATGGTGATTTTGGCTATCTTCCCCGCATCCGTCGTTTCATAACGGATGTCCTCGAACTCGCGTGCGGTGGTCCACATGGCGGGGAATTTGCACGATTTGCCACCGTCCCGCAATTCTAACTGAGCTGCCGCCCCGCGCCGCACCCCGGTGGCAAATCGTCCACGCACGTGGGCTGATGGATTGCTGGAATAGTGCCATGATTAGGCGTTCAAGCGGATGTTCCGTTCGCAGGCACGTGCCTGAAGTTGAGGGCCTCGGGCCGCAGGCCGCGCGGCACGCCGCGATCCCCCATCAGGGTGATGTGGGCGGCATGGAAGCGCTGTTGCAATTTGACGATCTGGGAGTCGACCGTCTTGGGGTCCGGGGTGTTGCTCATGAAGCCAGGTGAGGTTTTCATGGAGGACATCTCCATTGAAGTCGGGCAGTCCCAGCCGGGTGTTGCGTGTCAACCACCAATGCGCGCCGGATGGATGTACGCATGACTGAAAAAAAATTCATGGATTTTCCGGGTGGACGCGTATATTCACGATGGAAGATTTTATTTCATCAACCTCGTTCAAGCCCAAATTTCGCAATGAATATGAAAATCGTTCAATTTATTCCCAGGTGCGTGGTCCCGGTCGTGCTGGCTCTGGTGTCGGTGGCGGGAGCCGCGACGTATGCCAAAGGGCCGTATCTCATCAACCCTAACAGCCCGACCGAGATGACGGTGTTGCTCCAGGCCACTGCGACGGCCGGCACCTGCACCATCGAATGGGGGACCCCCACGGCATACAGCAATGGTTCGCTTGCGATGACCGTTCTGAACGCGGGCGCGTTCCAATACCGGAGCCGTTTGACGTCCCTGACCGCGAACACCCGGTACTTTTACCGCGTGAATCTGGATAACAACCAGCAGACCGGGACTTTCCGCACGCCGCCGCCGGCCGATGCGACCAGCCTCACGTTCTATGCCGTGGGCGACACCCGCTCAAATCCGACCAGTCTGAATGCCGTGGCCAATGCCATGCTGAACGACGTGGATGGCGATGTGGCCAAGCGCGAGACGCTTTGGATTCATTCGGGTGACTGGTCGAATGATGACCAGGAAATCACCTGGACGGCGGAGTGGTTCAGTCGTTCCGGACCCAGGTTGTTAGAGGCCCAGCGGCGGCTGCCGGTGATGGGTTGCGAGGGCAACCATGAGGGCAGTGCCACCGCGCTCCAGAAATACTACCCGTACAAGACCTCCATGAACATTGCGGCAAACCAGTCAAATCTCGGATACTCGTTTGATTACGGTCCCGCGCACTTTGCCGTGCTCACCAGTTCATCCACGAGCTGGCTCGTTGCGGACATGCAAGCCTCCACCAAACCATGGAAATTCCTGGTCTTCCATGAGCCGGCCTGGGGGACGGGCAGCCATGGCAATGACACGGGCTACCAGACACTGGTCACCAGCCTCAACGCGCAGGCTGGTGTGCATATTGACATGTGCATTTGCGGCCACAATCACAACTATGTCCGCGCCGAGACCACCGGCACGGGCGGCAAGACATATCATATGACGGCGGGCGGTGGCGGGGCGTCCCTGCATAGCGTCCCGGCCGCCACGAACGTGGTGTTTGCCAAGAGCGCGTACAGCTTCCTGCGGGTGGATCTGAACGGTAACACTCTAACAGGCAAGGCGGTGGGCACGGATAACGTGACATTTGACACGTTTTCACTCACCAAACCGGACGTGACGGCACCGTCGGTGCCGGGCAATGTGGTGGCCACCGCACAATCCAGCAGCAGCATTCAGATCACTTGGAACGCTTCGACCGACAACGTGGGCGTCACCGGCTATCAGGTCTATCGGGGCGCCGCCTTGGTCGGCAGCCCGGCGACGACAAGTTTCACCGATACCGGGCTAACGGACGCGACGCCGTATAGCTACACGGTGAAGGCCAGGGATGCGGCGGGCAACGTGTCGGCCGCGAGCGCACCCGCTGGCGCGACCACGCTGAGCATCGATCCGGACGCGAACCACAACGGCATGCCGGATGCCTGGGAGATCACTTGGTTCGGCAGCACGACCAATCCGTTAGGTGCGGCGGATTATGACTGGGACCACGACGGTCAGATCAATTTGCATGAATATCTGGCTGGCACCAATCCCACCGATCCGGCGGACGTGTTTAAAATCACCAGCGTGACCAGGGACGCCGGCGGTGATCTGGTGTTGCGGTGGCCGAGTGTGTCCGGAAAATCCTACAAAATCCAAACCTCCACGGATCTGCCGGGCGGCTTCCATGATACTGCCGACGCGCCGCTTCCCGGCACCGGCGGCACCCTGACCAAATCGCTGCCCATCGGGCCGGCTGCCACCGGGTTCTATCGTATTGCGGTAATCCCTTGAGGACGCGTTCCGGACTTGACGCGACGCCGGAAACACGCATCTTCTTGTGAACCCAGAAACGGGCAAGCTCATGGAAATTCACGGCACAGTGCGGGACATCCTGAAAAACAAGGGCGGCGAGGTCTGGACGACCCGTCCGCAAAATACGGTGTATGAAGCCATCCGCCTGATGGGCGAAAAAAACATCGGCGCCCTCGTCGTCGTCGATGGTGACATGGTGGTCGGCATGCTCTCGGAGCGGGACTACAGCCGCAAAATCGTCCTGCAAGGCCGCGCTTCGCGGGACACCTTGGTGGACGCTATCCTCGCCCGCCCGGTGATCACCGTGCAGAGCACGGACAACATCGAAAAATGCATGCAACTGATGACGTCCCGCCGCATCCGGCACTTGCCGGTCGTGGATGACGGGCACCTGGTCGGCCTGGTGTCCATCGGCGACCTGGTCAATTGGGTGATGCTCTCGCAACGCC
>JAPLUJ010000362.1 GCA_026397695.1 Verrucomicrobiota bacterium
AGACGGCGTAGCTCTGATGGTGCAGGTCGTAAAGCGGACGGAAGGTGATCCCGTCGGCGGGACCGGCCCCATGCGCCTTGAAAACCAACGGCGAGCTGGCGACCGGCTCAAGCCAGTCCGCAGGATTCGCGGAAATCGTCATGATCTCCGGGACAAGCGCCGGCGTGACGTTCCGATAGGCGTCTTTGCCGGCAAGATCGTCCGGCATATTCTCGCGTCCCAACTCGCCTGCCAGCAGAACGGGCCCGCTGAATATGGCCGCCATGGAGGGCACATCCCTGGCCCGTTCCAGACGCAGCGTGGCGGGCAGTGTCAGGGTGATGACATCACCCGTTTTCCATTCACGGGCGAGGGAGACATACGAGGACGCCTTTGCCATGGGTTCGCGCACCTGCCCGTTCAACGCCAACACGGTCGGGCCGGATACCCAATGAGGGACACGCAACCGCACTGTTGCGGGTTTCCCACCGCTGCTGTTGACCACCGTGACGCGCACGCTTTCGCCCTGCGTGATGTCGCCTTCCTGCCGGAGCGTTAAGCCTGCTTCCTTCCAGATGAGTTGCGAGGGAATATAGAGGTTGATCCAAAGCGAATCGTCCTGGCGGAAGTATATCCCTTCGTTATAGCGGGGCGTGTTTTCGATGCCGGAACCCACGCAGCAGGAGTTGTCTGTTAGATAGGTGCGGAAATTTCCGCGCAACGGGGTGAAATAGGTCATGTGCCCATGATCGGGTGCGATCGTGGCCAGGAGATGATTGTATAGCGCCCGCTCGAAATAATCGGCATATCCGGCGCGCGGATCCAACTCGAACAACCGGGCCGTGAGCTTCAACATGTTATCCGCCGGTCACTCCGGCAGCTTGGGGCAACTGCGCCAGCTTGCGGTATTCAAACAACAATTTGTCCGGGACCAGCGATGCCACGTAACCCCGACGATGCAATTCCTGCCGCTCGTAAAACGGACTGCCCGGCAGAAGCCGCACCTGGGCGGCACCCACTGCCCTCACCGTGGAGATGCCGGCCGCCGCCATGCCGCCACATGCGAGCGCCGTCGCCAAACCAGTCATCCATCCTGTTCTAACTGTCCTAGTTGCCAGCATCTATTTCTTCGCTTCGACCAGTTCCACGATGCCGCAGTCGATCGCCTGGGCTCCGCTGGTCTGGTGGCAATGAATCGCCAGAATGTTCTTGCCGGGCTTGAGCAATTTCATGGCATCATCCGACATCGGGAACGCCTCATGGCTGGAGTTATAGCCGGTGATCTTGGCGGCCAGCTTGCCATTGATGAAGATCTCCGCGTTGTCGTCGTGCAGGACGTTCAGGCAGAGCTTGGCGGGCACCGATTTCAGGTCAAACGAACGCCGCAGCCAGATGTCCGGGGTCTTCCACTCGGTCGCCGGGTTGATGGTTCCGAACGCGGCGGCACCTTCCTTCCACGACGCGTCGTCGAAGCCGTCAGCCTGCCATTCGCCGGCGGGTTGAGCGGTGGTATAGCGCCACATCACCTTCACTCCCTGTTCGGCGCACGGGACGACCACCTTGGGCGCCACCTGTGGCTGATAGAGCAAAGCGGCGGCTTCGGTCGCGCGGGTTGCATCGAATTTGATCTGCTCGCGGTCATAGGTCATCATGCCATTGACCTCGATCTCGACATCGGACGTCTGTGTATACACCGCAGCCGCCAGTCCCTTGCCTATCAGCGGCCGCATGCGGGTGAGCAGGCTCACATAAGCATCGGTGGCCTCGGCGGCAGTCTTGAAGCTGACATATCCCCACGACCCGGCGTCCTGCCAGAGGTGATCCTTGATCGGACGGCCCAAGCCGCCGAATTCGCCGAGCACCGCCGCCCGGGTGGGCTCGACGGCGGGCATGCCGGGGCCGGGATATTTGTGGATGTCCATCACATCGCCGCACTTCTTGTCGGTCCAGCCGCTGGCATTGTTGACGAGTCTTCTGGGATCGCGTTGTTTGACCATTGCGGTGAGCCGCTCGGTATCATACTGTCCCCAGCCCTCGTTGAACACCACCCACATGATGATGGATGGATGGTTTTCCAAGGTGTCGATCATTTCATTGAGTTCGCGTTCGAAGTTGTCGCGCTTGTCCGCGGGATTGCCGCCGGCGGGCATGTCCTGCCAGACGAGCAGGCCCAGCTTGTCCGCCCAGTAA
>JAPLUJ010000753.1:0-5326 GCA_026397695.1 Verrucomicrobiota bacterium
CTCGGCCATCCGACTCAAACGAGGTGGTTTGCTGAGTTCTGATACTCAATCCAAATCCCCATTTGTCATACTTAGGTTTATTGCTGACGCCACCATCAAGCACGCTGGAGTTTGAGATGTTGAGGGTCATCACCAGGGTGGGATGCCTAACAGTTCGGGAGGGGCGACGCGCGGGCCCGGGGTGAGGATTTCGGGATCACCGTAGGTGATGAGCACGGTATGTTCGAAGTGAGCGGAGGGTTTCCGGTCCTCGGTGATGACGGTCCAGCCGTCGTTGAGGATACGGACGGATGGCACGCCGGCATTGATCATGGGTTCGATGGCGAGGGTCATTCCGGGCAGCAGGGTAGGGGATTTTCCCGAGGGTCGGTAGTTCGGCACCTGCGGCTCCTCGTGCAGGCGGCGGCCGACACCGTGGCCGACGAATTCTCTAACGACCGAGTATCCCAGCGGGGTGACGAAATTTTCGACGGCGCCGCAAAGATCGGCGAGTTTCCGCCCCGGGCGGGCGTGTTGGATGGCTTGGTAAAGTGCTTGTTCGGTGGCGGCGAGCAGGCGTTGGGTTGCGGGGGCGATGTCACCGACCGCCACGGTGGTAGCGTTGTCGCCGATGAAGCCGCTTTTGATGATGCCGACGTCGATTTTGACGATATCGCCGGGCTGGATGAGGCGTGGTCCGCCGATGCCATGGACGACCTCTTCGTTGATCGAAATGCAGGTATGACCGGGAAACCCGCGATAGCCGAGAAAGGCGCTCTTGCACGCGTGTTGGCACATCAACTCGGCGGCCAGGAGATCGATCTCACGGGTAGTGCGACCTGGCACGACCGCCTTGGCGAGGGCTTGCAGGATGGTTGCGGCGAGGGCACCGGCGGTGCGCATGCAGGCGATTTCGCGCGGCGATTTTATGGGGATGCGGGTTTTGCGGGACACGGGGTCGCAACGCTCACTGGAGGCGGTTGTAGATATATGCCGTGATGCCGATCACGATGAGGATGGCGATGACCGTCCAGAGATAGACGATGGCGGTGCGTGGGGCCGCGCCGCTGCCTTGGTTGAGGCGGTCATAACGGCCCTTGAGTTTGCCCTTGCGGAGGAATCCGTCGTAATGTTTTTGGAGGAGTTGGGTTTCCACCTGGCGCATCACGTCGAGGGTGACGCCCACCATGATGAGCAAGGATGTGCCGCCGAAGAACTGCAGGATCAGCGAACCGGGCGGCAGGCCGACGACCATGCCGGTGAGCACCGGCAGCATGAAGATGATGGTGAGGAAGATGGCGCCGGCGAAGGTCAGGCGGGTCATGGTGAAGTCGAGGAAATCCGCGGTGGGTTTACCGGGGCGCACGCCGGGGATGTAGCCGCCGTTGCGTTTGAGGTCCTCGGCGATTTGGGACGGTTGGAACATCATCGCCACCCAGAAGTAAGAGAACATGAAGATGCCGATGCCGCCCAAGACGTAATACCAGGTACCGCCGCGGACGAATTCGCCGTAAAGTTTGGTGGCCCATCCCTGGCCGGCGAAGAACCATTGCAACATCATCGGCGGCAGCGACAACACCGCCGAGGCGAAGATGATGGGCATCACGCCCGAGTAATTGACTTTGAGCGGCAAATACTGGGTTTGACCGCCGAATTGTTTGCGGCCGACGACACGTTTGGCGTATTGCACGGCGATGCGGCGCTGGGCCTGGGTGATGGAGATGGTGGCGGCGATGACGAGCAGCAGCAGGGCGATCATGACAACCATCATGATGGATCTGAAAGGGCTCACCCCTTCACCCGTGACAAAGTATTTCCACGCTTGGATCAAGGCACCGGGGAGGGCGGAGATGATATTGACGGTAATGATGATGGACGAGCCGTTGCCAATGCCGCGGTCGGTGATTTGGTCGGCGATCCAGAGGATGAGCACGCAGCCCGCGACGATGGTCACCACCGTGAGAGCCATCCACATGCCAGAAGCATCAGGCACCAGCTTGCCGAAGTTCTGGATACCCGCCATATAAGGGATTTGGCCGGGATTGATGAGGGATTTCGCGACGAAGAAGCCTTGCACGATGGCGATGCCGATGGTGATATAACGCGTGTATTGGTTGATTTTCTGGCGTCCGCCGTCTTCCCGTGCGAGGCGCGAGAGTTTCGGCACGACGGCCGTCATCAACTGCACCATGATCGACGCGGAAATATAGGGCATGATGCCCAGGGCAAGGATGCCCGCCTGTTGGAGACCACCGCCCGAGAACACGGTGAGCAGCGCGGTGATGCCACCGGTCGGGCTCTTGGGATCCTGTCTTTGGAGGTCGTCCAGCCAGGCTTTGATGACCGTGCCGTCCACGCCGGGAAGGGTGATGTGCACGCCAAGCCGGATGATGACGATCAGGGCGAGAGTGAAAAGGATGCGATCCCGGAGCTCCGGGATTTTCCAAGTATTGGTAAAGGCGGAAATCATGGCTTGAGGGAAGGAATCACAACGCGTGAGTTATAGGAACGACAGGCAAGTGCGCAAGCACTTGCCCATCCGAAATCGGAGATCGTCCGGGCAAGGATCAAGCGGTGGGAGGGTTCACCGAGCCACCGGCTTTTTCGATCTTGTCGCGGGCGGAAGCGCTGGCATGCGCAACCACCAGATGGAGGGCCTTGGTGACATCACCGACGCCGAGCGCCTTGATGGCGTCACAGCGGCGATTGATGAGGCCTGCAGTGCGGAGCGCGGCTTCATCGATGGTGGCACCGGCATCGAACAAATTGTCGAGCTCGCCCACGTTGAAGACAGCCACCTTGTCGCGGAAATCGTAATTGTTGAAACCGCGTTTGGGCAGGCGGCGGTGGAGCGGCATCTGGCCACCTTCAAAGCCCACGCGGGTGCCGCTGCCGGAACGTGCCTTCTGGCCTTTGTTGCCTTTGCAGGCGGTCTTGCCGTGGCCGGAGCTTTCGCCGCAACCGATCCTTTTGACACGGTGTTTGGCACCCGGATTGGGACTGTATGAGTGGAGGTGCATGGGAGTTGTTGCTTGTTTGTTAGAGGTTGTCAGGGAAGAAGATCGGTCGGATCGGTCGGATCGGTCGGATCTTCAAGCTCAGATCGCCTTTTCTTTTTTCTTTTTACCGCGGCTGGAGAGGACCTGGTCGCGGGTACGGAGCTGGGAGAGCGCTTTGAGGGTGGCTTTGACGACGTTGGCGTGGTTGGAAGAACCCATCGACTTTGCGAGCACGTCGCGGATGCCGACGGCTTCGCAGACGGCGCGGACGCCGCCACCGGCGATGATGCCCGTGCCCGGCGACGCCGGTTTGAGCAGCACCTTGCCGCCGCCGAATTCGGCGTAGATTTCATGCGGGATAGTACCATCGACGATGCTCATCGGCTTGAGCACCTTGCGGGCGCTTTCACCGGCTTTCTTGATAGCGTCGGCGACTTCATTGGCTTTGCCGAAGCCGACGCCGACATTGCCGATTTTGTTACCGGAGACGACGAGTGCGGAGAAGCTGAAGCGGCGGCCGCCTTTGACCACCTTGGCGCAGCGGTTGATGAAGACGACCTTTTCGGAGATTTCGTTGCCCTCGGCATCGGTGGGAGTTTGGCGTTCTTCGCGCCGCGGCCCGCCGCGACCACGGCCGCCGCCTTGGCCACCGCCACCGCCGCCAAAGCCACGGCCACCGCCTTGGCCACGATTGCCGGAGGCAACGGGCGTCGCGATGTCAGGGGCGGACGGCTCGATGTCAGGGGCGGACGGTTCGATGTCAGGAGTGAACGGCTCGATGTCAGGAGCGGTGGGTTCGTTATCAGGAGTAGTTACCATGATGGATCTTTGTTAGGATCGTTAGAATTGGAGTCCGCCTTCACGCGCGGCATCGGCGAGGGCCTTGATTTTTCCGTGGTAGAGGTGGCCGCCCCGGTCAAAGACCACGGCGCTGATATTGGCACCCTTGGCGCGCTCGGCGAGGAGCAGGCCAACGTTGTGGGCACTGGCGATATTCGACGAGGCTTTTTCGAAGGACTTGTCGAGGGTGGAAGCCGCAACCAACGTGCGTCCGGCCGCATCGTCGATGACTTGGGCATAGATGTGTTGGTTCGAGTAGTGAACGGTCAGGCGCGGGCGCTGTGCAGTGCCGGAAACCTTGCGGCGGATGCGGTCGTGGATGCGTCGGCGGATCAACTTGCGGTTGGTGATGCTCATGGTGCCGTGATGGATGAATGGTTGTGGGCGGCGATGATGAATTATTTGCCGACGCTTTTGCCTTCCTTGCGGCGAACTTTTTCACCGGTGTAGCGGACGCCTTTGCCCTTGTAGGGTTCCGGCGGATAGTAACTGCGGATATCGGCGGCGAACTGGCCGACGAGCTGTTTGTCGATTCCTTCCACCTTGATTTTGGTGTTTTCGTTGACCGTGACGGTGAGGCCGGACGGGATCGGGTGGAGCAGGGGATGGGACCGTCCGAGCGCCAGGTCGAGATCCTGATCCTTGACGGCGGCACGCAGGCCGACGCCGTGGATTTCGAGATTTTTGACGTAGCCCATGGTGACGCCGATGATCATGTTGTGGACGATGCTGCGGGCGGTGCCGTGGAGCGCCTTGTGTTGGCGCAGTTCGGTGGCGCGGGACACGATGACGGTGCCGTCCTCGGTTTTGAGGGAGATGCCATCGGGGAGGTTGAAGTCGAGAGAGCCCTTGGGGCCTTCGACGATGACCTTGCGGCCGTCGAGTTTGACGGCGACTTTGGCCGGCAGTGAGATAGGTTTGAGTCCGACTCGTGACATGGTGGTGTTTTCGTTTATTCGAGTGCGGGGTTTACCAGACGTTGGCGAGGAGTTCGCCGCCGAGTTTATGGCGTTTGGCGTTGCCGCCGGACATGACACCTTGCGAAGTTGAAAGGATGGAAATGCCGAGGCCTGACATGACGCGCGGGACTTCGTGGGCACCGACGTAGTGACGGCGTCCGGGAGTGGAAACGCGCTTGAGATCGGTGAGGACGGGGCGGCCTTCGATGAACTTCGGTTTGAGCTTGAGCTGGGTGCGCGTGCCAGTGACCACCTCGTAGTTCCAGAGGTAACCTTCCTCCTGGAGGATGCGCGCGATGTCCGCCTTGATTTTCGAGTAAGGGGCGGTGAATTCCTCGTTGCCGGCGAGGCAGGCGTTTTTCAGACGCGTGAGGAAATCGGAAATGGGATCGGTTAGAACTGCCATGGTGAGTATTCCTGGGTAAGGGGTTCGGTGGGTTCCGCTGGTTGTTAGAGATCGGCGGCCTCGGTGGATTCTTCGGTGGATTTCTTCACGTCGCGGAACGGCATGCCCAACTCGGTGAGCAGGGCGCGGCCTTCGGCGTCGGT
>JAPLUJ010000753.1:5339-12650 GCA_026397695.1 Verrucomicrobiota bacterium
CTGGTCGATTTCGATTTCCGGGAAGATCGATTGTTCCTGGACGCCGCAGGCATAGTTGCCGCGGCCGTCGAACGACTTCGGCGAGATTCCGCGGAAGTCGCGGATGTTAGGTGCGGTGATGTGGATGAAGCGGTGGAGGAATTCCCACATGCGGTTGCCGCGCAGCGTGACCCGCGCGCCGAGAATTTCGTTTTCGCGGAGTTTGAAGTTGGCGACTGATTTTTTCGAGAAGGTGGTGGACGGTTTCTGGCCGGTGATTTTCTGGATTTCGTTGACGGCATCTTCCACGGCGACCTTGCGGTCGGGGGATTTGCCCATGCACGAGGTCACCACGATTTTTTCGAGGCGTGGGATCTGATGGACGTTGGTGTATCCGAGCTTCTGGGTGAGAGCCGGGACCACCTTTTCCTTATAGTGTTGTAGCAGGTATGGGGTATTCATTGGTTTTGCGGGTCAGCGCGGGATGTGGGCGCTTAAGCGCGGGCTGGGAGCGGGATGTCTCAGCCCACTTTTTTAACGTTGGAGATGTGGACGGTTCCGTCGATGGTCTTGATGCCGCCGGTGGGATTGGCTTCGGTGGGTTTGGTGGCCTTTTTGATCGAGCGTCCACCTTCGACGATGACCTGGCCCTTGGACGTGGGTCTTGATGCGGCTCATGGGGATGAAATGGGTGAGGTGGGGATGGGCGGTTCAGAGCACCTCGGGGGCGAGGGAAACGATTTTCATGAACGCCTTTTCACGGAGTTCACGGGCGACGGGGCCGAAGATCCGGGTGCCGCGCGGGTTGTTATCCTTGTCGATGAGGACGATGGCGTTGGAATCGAAGCGGAGGATCGAACCATCGGCGCGGCGGATCGGGTAGGCGGTGCGGACGATGACCCCCTTGACGACACTGCCTTTTTTCACGGTGGCGGTGGGGATGGAATCGCGGATGTGCGCGATGATGACATCACCGATGCCTGCGGAGCGGTTGCGTGTGCCGAGCACGCCAATCATTTTTGCCGTGCGGGCGCCGGTATTGTCGGCGACGGCGATCATGGATTCCATCTGGATCATGGCTTGGGAGAATTTGAGATTTGAGAATTTGAGATTTGGCGGAGGCGGTTTAGTGGGAGACGATTTCCGCGAGTTTCCAGCGTTTCAATTTGGAGAGCGGGCGGGTTTCGACGATGCGGACGCGGTCACCGATCTTGGCTTGGCTTGATTCGTCATGCACGTAGTATTTTTTCGAACGTTTGACGATTTTATTGAAGCGCGGATGGGGGACGCGAGCGATGTGCTCGACGACGATGGTTTTGGCCATTTTGTCGGAGATGACCATGCCCACGCGGGTTTTACGCAGGTGGACGGCGGTGGTCGGTGAAGTATCGCTCATGATGTGATTGGGGATGGCGTTGGGATGCAGGATCAGGCTCTATTCCTGGCGGTGGTCGCGGTGAGGATTTGTGCGGTCTCGCGGCGTACTTGGCGGATACGTGCGGAATTTTCAAGTTGGCCGGTGGCTTTTTGCAGGCGGAGGTTGAGGGCTTCCTGCTTCAACTCGCGGAGTTGGAGTTGGAGGTCGTTGGCGGAGAGTTCGCGGATGTCTTTGGCTTTGGTTTTGGC
The DNA here is from genome assembly GCA_026397695.1 of Verrucomicrobiota bacterium. Taxonomy (GTDB): domain Bacteria; phylum Verrucomicrobiota; class Verrucomicrobiia; order Verrucomicrobiales; family Akkermansiaceae; genus Luteolibacter. The sequence continues at coordinate 6,945 of JAPLUJ010000753.1, forward strand.
CATGGTTCAGACGGTGGGTGAGGGATGGATCAGGAGTGCGAGGTACGGGAAACGAGACGGGTTCGGATGCCGAGTTTATAGGACGCGAGACGCATCGCTTCCTTGGCCGAGGATTCCGGCACGCCGCCGATTTCGAAGAGGATGTTGCCTGGGCGGACCACGGCGACCCAGCCCTCGACGGCACCTTTGCCCTTGCCCATGCGGACTTCGGGCGGGCGGTGGGTGATCGGTTTGTGCGGGAAGATGCGGATCCATACCTTGCCCTTGCGTTTGAGCGAGCGGTTGATGGCGATCCGGCAGGCTTCGATCTGGCGGTTGCTCATCCAGGCGCGGTCGAGGGTTTGGAGGCCGAAGTCACCGAAGGCGACGGTGGTTCCCGTCTGGGCGTTGCCAGAGCGGCTTCCGCGGTGGGCTTTGCGGAACTTGGTTCGTTTGGGCATCAAAGACATGGCTCGGTCCTTTTTGGAAATTCAATTATTAACTTTTGGGGAATCGGGAAATCAGTTACGGTTGTTAGGTCGGCGCTCGCCGCCGCGGTCACCGCCACGGCCGCCACGGTCACCGCGGTCACCGCGATCCGCGCGGTCACCACGCTCGCCGCGACCACCTGGGGGTTTGGCCACGTTGTCTTCTTCTTTTTTATTGACCCAGCACTTCACGCCGATGATGCCGTAAACGGTGCGGGCTTCAGCGAAGCCGTAGTCGAGCGGGACACGCAGTGTTTGGAGAGGCACTTTGCCTTCGCGATAGCCTTCGGCGCGGGCGATATCAGCACCTCCCAAGCGACCGGAGCAGCGCAAGCGGATGCCTTCCGCGCCGAACTCCATGGCGGTTTGCAGGGCGCGCTTCATGGCGCGGCGGAAGCTGATCCGGCGTTCGAGTTGCACCGCGATCTGTTCGGCCACCAATTGGGCGTCCAGCTCAGGTTTGCGGATTTCGATGATATCGATTTTGACTTGGGCGCCTTTGCAGAAGTCGGTGATATCCTTGGTCATCACTTCGATTTCCTTGCCTTGGCGGCCGATGATCAGGCCTGGGCGGGACGAATGCAGGGTGACGCGGACGCTGTTCCAAGCACGCTCGATGATGACGCGGGCCAAGCCGGCATTCTGGAGTTTGTTCTTGAGATAACCCCGGATCCTGAGGTCTTCGTGGAGCTTGGTGGAGTAGTCTTTGCCGTGGGCATACCACTTTGAGCGCCAGTCTTTATTGACAGCAAGGCGGAAGGCGATCGGATTTACTTTTTGGCCCATATGCGGTGATGGATGAGTTAGGAGAGAGGGGTTCAGGCTGGAGTTTCCGCAACGGCGGGAGCAACGGCGGGAGATTCTTCGGTTGGGACGGCGGCGGCTTTGCGCGCGCCCTTCTTTTTCTTTTCGGGAGTGGAACCCACAAGAGTGATAGAGATGTGGCTGGAGCGCCTGAGAATCGGACCGGCGGAGCCCTTGGCTCGCGGCTTGAAGCGGCGTTGGGTGGGCGCGGAACCAATGACCGCCTCCTTGATCATCAGCGTGCCGACATCCAACGAAAAATTATTTTCGGCATCGGCGATGGCGGTTTTGAGGGTTTTACCGATGAGCTGTGCGGCTTTTTTCGGGGTGAAGGTGAGGATATCGAGGGCGCTGGAGACCGGCAGGCCTTGAATTTCACGGGCGACGTCACGCGCTTTTTTGGGCGAGAGGCGAACGAATTTGGTGGTGCTTTTGACTTCCATGGGGCGGCGGACGTGAAGGTTTACTGCGCGGTGGCTTGTGTTTCGATGATGGCGATATCGCCGGGGCGTGGGGAATCGGTGGCGGAATCGAGGGCTTCGACAAAGACCCCGCTGACCTCCTTGCGGACATCGGCGAGAATGGCTTTTCCGTAGGGCTGGCGCCCGCGGGTGAGGCGGAACGTCATGCCGATTCTGGCACCTTGGCTTTCGCCAATATTGAGAATCAACATGCCGCTTTGCGGATCGAGGCTGACGATGCGAGCTTGCTGGAGCGAGCCGGTCCGCACATCCGGGCGGGGCTTCTGACGCAGTCCGAGGATGGCGTCAAGCTCTCTTAATGAAGATTCCACACGCAGTCTCGCTGCGGGGTCGGCAACCACCGCTTGGCGCAGGTAGTCGTTGACGGCGGCGGACAGGCGTGTGACCGAGCCTTCGAGCTGCGTGACGCGCTCGTTGGCGAGTTGCAGATCGGAGGCCGCCTGAACCAAGCGGTCATCTCCGCCGTCCAACAGATTTTTGCCCAGGGCTTCGAGGCGCACGCGGATTTGGGCGAGTTGTTCGGTCGCTTGTTTTTCGCCGCGGTTGGCCTCGGCGAGGCTGTGTTGGAGGGCCTTGTTTTGCTGTTGGAGTTCGGTGATGCCCTGCTGTGGTTTGTCCGGATTCGGTGCTTGGGCGCGAGCCATTCCGGCGCTGGCCAGCAGCGTGATGGCGGCGGCAAGAACTGTGGAATGGAAGGCGGAAGGCATGCGGTTGGAGGACAAACGTGCGGGTTACTTTTTGCCGATGCCGCCGTGGCTGCGGAAGATCCGGGTGGGGGCGAATTCGCCCAGTTTATGGCCCACCATGTTTTCGGTGATATAAACGGGGACGAAGGTCTTGCCGTTGTGGACGGCGAAGTTATGGGTGACGAAATCCGGGGTGATCATGGACTTGCGGCTCCAGGTTTTGATGGGCTTGCGGTCGGTTCCGGCTTCAGCGACGAGGTCAATCTTGGCAAGGAGCTTTTGATCGACGTAAGGACCTTTCTTGAGAGAACGTGGCATGGGATCGGGTGCGTGTGTTAGGCTGTCTAAAGGGTGGCAGGATTACTTTTTCTTGTGGCGGGAAGCGACGATGAAGATATTGGTGATCTTTTTGGGATTGCGGGTTTTCTCGCCCTTGGCGTGGCCCCACGGGCTGGTAAGGTGCTGGCGGCCGCCACCGGATTTGGATTTGCCTTCGCCGCCGCCGTTCGGGTGGTCCACGGGGTTCATGGTCATGCCGCGGACGGTCGGGCGGACGCCCTGCCAGCGGGTGCGGCCCGCCTTGCCGGAGGTTTCATTCATGTGGTCGCGGTTGCCGACCTGGCCGATGGTGCAGAAACACCGGTCATTGAACCGACGGATCTCACCGGATGGCATTTTCACCAGCGCCCATCCGCCGTCGCGGTTGGAAAGCACGGCGAGTTGGCCGGCGGCACGTGCGACTTTGCCGCCATTGCCGGGAATTAGCTCGATGTTGTGAATGGAGGTGCCAAGTGGCACGGCGCTGAGCGGCATGGCATTGCCGGTTTTCGGGGCGACGTTCTGGCCGGCGATTATGGTGGTGCCGACTTCCAGACCCAGCGGGGCCAGAATGTAGGACTTTTGGCCGTCAGCATACTGGATGAGTGCGATGCGACAGGTACGGTTAGGATCGTATTCGATGCCCACGACGGTGGCGGGGGAGTCATGTTTATCGCGCTTGAAGTCGATCAAGCGGTAGTGGCGTTTGTGGCCACCGCCGATGTGACGGCAGGTGATGCGGCCGGTATTATTGCGCCCCCCGGTGCGCTTGAGTGGTGTGAGCAGGCTTTTCTCGGGCTTGCTCTTGGTCACCTCCTCGAAAGACGGCAGGTTCTTGTAGCGGGCGGATGGTGTGATGGGCTTGAAATTTTTCAATGGCATGACTCGCGGAACGGTGAGGTGTTACGTTTGGAGCAGCGGGTGAATCGCTCAGATGAGATCGAGTGACTCGCCTTCTTTCAGACGGACGATGGCTTTTTTCCAGTGGTTGGTGCGGCCCGCATCGGCACGGCGTTGGCGGCGGAGCTTGCCGTCGTAATTGGCGGTGCGGACGGCGATCACGGTTTTTCCGAAGAGTTGCGTGACGGCTTGTTTGATCTCCAGTTTGTTGGCCTTGCGATCGACTTCGAGCGTGACCTCGTTGTTAGTCTCCTGCAGCATGGTGGCCTTCTCACTGAGGCGGACGTTTTTGATGACCTGGTAAATATCTTTCATGATAGCGGGGCGGGGTCCGGGTTTCAGGCGGTGCGCTGGGCGAGCGAGTGGATCGCGTCACCCACCAGGATGACGGATTTGGCGAGCAGGAGTTGTTCGACGTTAAGATCGAGACCGGTGACGAGTTGCGCCCAGGCGACGTTGCGGGCGGCCAGATAGGTGGACTCGTCGAAGGAATTGGAAACGACCAGGATTTTATCCGGCGCGGTGAGGGCGCTCAGGGCGGCGATGAACGACTTCGTCTTGCCATCGGCGATCGAGAACGAATCCACCACCTTGATTTTTTCGCCGCGGACGAGGTCGCCCAGGACGCGGCCAACGAAGATCGGCGCGCGTTTGTCACCGTGACGGGCGTTGCCGGTGCCTTTTTGTTTGAAGATTTTCTTGTTATTGCCGGAAACCTCGCCGCGGGTTTTGGTGCAGGCGGAGCCGGTGCGGCGGTTGGCGCGGTAGGCGGTCACGAGATCGTGAACGGCCTGGCGGCCTTTTTCCGGGCCGACCAACACGAGGTTGGCGGCTTGGGCGTCTTCGACGGTGAGGGACTTGGCGTACATGACTTGGAATCTTGAAGGTTAGCGGAATGGCACCGGATCAGGCGGTCTTTTTCTTGGCGGCGCGGACGGTGACGTAGCCACCCTTGGGACCGGGAACCGCACCCGAGATCAGGATCACCCCGTCCTCCGAACGAATGGCGACTATCTTGAGATTCTGCACCGTGGTGCGGGTGGTGCCCATGTGACCGGGCATTTTCTGGTTTTTCCAAACGCGGCCGGGAGTGGATCGGCAGCCGATGGCACCGGTGCGGCGGTGCATCATGGACCCGTGGGTTTGTTTGAGTCCTCCGAAACCATAGCGTTTGTAAACCCCTTGGAACCCCTTGCCCTTGGAGTCGGCGATCACATCCACCCATTGACCGGCGGTGAAGGTTTCAAGACCGGGATGGGTTGCGGGAATGGCGGCCCCATCGGCCAAGCGGAATTCCCGGATGAAGCGCTTCGGCGTGGACCCGGCTTTCTTGAAGCGGCCGAGATCCGGCTTGTTGACGCGCTGTTCCTTTTGCTCGCCAAAGCCGACTTGCACGGCGGTATAGCCTTCCTTTTCAGGCGTCTTCACCTGCAGGATGGCGTTGCCGGAAACATCCAGCACCGTGACGGGAATCATGATCCCTGCCTGTGCGTCGAACAGACGGGTCATACCGAGTTTTTTACCGAGAAGGCCGAGTGACATGGCAGTGGAAGAGATAGAGGATTGAAGATAGAAGATAGAAGATGACAGAGATGCAGCCTCAGATGCGGATGGTGATGTCCACACCGGCGGGCAGATTGAGCTTCTTGAGCTCGTCCACCGTGCGGGCGGTCGGATCGACGATGTCTAACAAGCGCTTGTGGGTGCGGATTTCGAATTGTTCGGCGGACTTCTTGTTGACGTGTACCGAGCGGTTGACGCTGAACTTCTCGATGCGCGTGGGCAGCGGGATCGGGCCGACCACGCGGGCGCCGGTGCGTTTCGCGGTCTCCACGATTTCTTGGGCGGAGCGGTCGATCGCGCGGTGATCGAAAGCGCGCAGGCGGATGCGGATTTTCTGGTTTTCCATGGTGGAGGTGGGTGGTCGGTTGGCGGGATGTTTCTTCAGGGCGAGCGATCAGTAGAGGCGGTCGCCTACGATCTCTTCGACAATATTGTTAGGAACCTGCTCGAAATGCGAGGGCGTCATCGCATACGAGGCGCGGCCTG